>JAQGHP010000140.1 GCA_028288775.1 Phycisphaerales bacterium
CGTGTCGACGTTGGCCGCGGCGGGCACCTTGCCGAGAAGCTTCACCGCGCCCTTGGCGTCGTTGGCGGTGATCTTTTCCTCGATCTGGTCGAGCAGCTTGCCGGCATCGGCGAGAACCTTCGGGTCAACCAGGTGCGGCGGATGGTTCTTGAATGCGTCATCAATGGCCGCATCGAGCAGTGAGGGGTGACCCGTCCAGAGCACTTTTCCGTCGGGCCCCACGAGGAACGTCCGCGGGATACTGTCTACGCCAAACATATTGGCGAACTTGCCGCCGGCGTCCATGTATTGCGGCCAGTTGAGTTGAGCGCCTTTCGCGCCGGTGACCATCTGCGCCTGGTCACGGTCAAGGCTGATGCCCAGCAGTTGCATTCCCTTCGCGGCATACTTCTGGTTGATCTGCACCATGTGCGGCGCCTCGGCCATGCACGGGCCGCACCACGTCGCCCAAAAGTCGATCAGGACGATCTTCCCCTTGAGCTTCGCGACATCCACGCTGGTTCCGTCCGCAGCCTTGAATTGGACGCTCGTCACGGAATCCCCAACGCCGATCGCGGCGTGGCAGACGGACGACGCAAGAGTCAAGGCGAACGCCGGCAAAAGAACCGTCAGATACTTCATAAAAGGCCCCTTCAATTAAGTGAAATTGCGAATTGCGCGAGGCAGGCTATCACGCGGCAATGAGCCGGTCAACGCCAATCCCTTGACACTCGCCGGGCGGTTGGTTGCACTACCCGCCCGGTGCCCAGACGCGTATTCATCACGGTCGCGGAAGTTAGCGGCGACAAGCACGCCGCCCAGCTTATTCACAGCCTCCGCGAACTGGACCCGACCCTCCTCATCGAAGGCCTGGGCGGCCCCGAAATGGCCGCGGCGGGCGCGATCATTCATCGCAACACCGTCACCCGCGCCGCCATGGGGTGGCGCGGGGCGCTGCGGGCGGCAGAGATTTACGGCATCCTCCGTTGGACGCGCGATCACTTCGATAAGTTCCCGCCCGACCTGCTCGTCGGCGTCGATTCCCCGTCCATGAATTTCCATTTCGCGCGGGCCGCACACGAACGCCGCATCCCCGCGCTCCAGTACGTCGCCCCGCAACTCTGGGCGTGGGCGCCCTGGCGGATGAAAAAGCTGCGCAAGTGGGTGGACCATGTCGCGTGCATTCTTCCCTTCGAGGAAGACTACTTTCGCGCCCATGGCATCAACGCGAGCTTCGTCGGCCACCCCCTTTTCGATGAGTTGCCCCCCCGCCGCGAGACGCCCGCCACCGAGCGCTTCCCCAATCGGCCGCCGGTGATCGGCCTGCTGCCCGGCTCCCGCAAGTCCGAGGCGCAGGCGAATTTCCCGAAGCTACTGGAAGTGGCGGGCCGGATCCGTGAGGCGTTCGGCGAGGCGAAATTCCTCGTGCCCACAACCGCCGGGACGCATCCCGTCGTGGAGCAGTTGCTCAAATCGCGGGAAAGCGCCGCGCAGCCCCCGATCGAAGTGGGGCAGGACAAGTTCGATGCGATGGTCCCCCGGTGCGACTTGTGCATCACCGTTTCCGGCACGGCGACGCTGCACGTGGCGAGCTTTAATGTGCCGATGATCGTGGTCTATCGCGCCAATCCGATCGTCTGGCACGCCGCGGGCCGCTGGCTAATACCGGCGCGGACGTTCGCGCTAGTGAACCTGCTCGCGAAGAACACCGCAGCCAGCGGCGTCACCGGGCCGGGCGGGCATACCGTACCGGAATTCGTGCCGTGGATCGGTTCGATCGATGCCGTCGCGGACCTCGCGATTGAGTCCCTCCATCATCCCGAAAAGCTCGAAGCCCAACGGCGGGCGCTCTCGCAACTCGTGGGCGCGCTGGACCATCCCGGCGCTTCGATGAATGTAGCCCGGCTGGCGCTGGGAATGATCAAAAATCCGCAGGAGGCGGGAGTTGGAATTGAACCGTGATTTGAGCGTGGGGTGGACGTGCTTCGTCGGGCGGAGTTCGAAGTTCCCTCGCCAAAGTGCGACGTCCGCGAGATTATGGAACAGACGATTAGGAGTAGGATTGCGCGTGGAGGCGCACTTGGGCGCGCGTCCTAATCCTAATCCTAATCTTAATCTTAATCGTCTGTTGCCGACGCACGGCGGATACCCGATTCTCGCCTCACCGGACTGGCATCTTCTGCCGCGATACCCTTCTCATCACCAGCGCAATCGTCGGCATCAGAAGCACGAGCGCCGAGGGCTCAGGAATCGAGACGCTGGACAGTTGCCCGGGGTCCGTCACCACCGCCAACCCGCCGTGGGATACGTCGTTGACGAGTTGAAAATTCGCCCCCGCCTGCGAGTAGCCCGTGTATGTCCCCGGCGACGCGAAGAACTCGAGTTGTGCGGTGCCTGTGTGCTGAAAGTAAATCAGGTCCACCGGGTATGCCCCGGCCTGCGTGAAGGTCATCGGAATGAAGTCCGTTTTTGCGTTCCCCTGGCCGGTGGATTGGGAAGTGTTGCCGAGGATGTTCAGCGAGTATCCGCCATCATGGTTGATGGCGAAGGTGTACGCCCCCGCCGCGGGGATCTTTATCCAGGCGGTGGCTTCCTCGGCGAAGTTGGTCTGATACCCGGCGGACGTCGCCGGGAAATTCGGCGAAGCGCCGTTTGCTCCCGAGAGGTCGAAGTTCAACAGGTCGAAGGTCGCCGTGACCTGGGCATGCGCCAGAGTTTTCCCGTCGAGAAGGTCCTGTGCTTTTCCCAGGTTGGCGATCTGCGCGCTCTCCGCGCTCACGCCGCGAACGTCCCAGGGAACGATCGCGCTTTGGGCGGTAGTCGCAAAGGTAGTAAACGCAATGGAAACAGCGAACAAAGAAAAGCCAACAATCCGATTCTGACGCATTTCCCAGCCTCCCGAGCGGCTTCGGCCATGGGCTGCCATCCGGGCAGTCCCGCAGCGCAGAAGCACACCCGTTGCATCGGCGTGCCGGAAGTGTCACTTAATGCTACTGCCGCTCCGTACGTGGTTCAGGAAGAGGAAACAACGCGCCATCGTGGCACGGGTTTTCAACCCGTGCGGAGGGTGTTAGAGCAGAAACGACATCGAACTAGCGACGAATCTCGCACGGGTTGAAAACCCGTGCCACAAGAGACGTGCCCCGATTATCGGACTGAAACGTCCGGGGCCGAGCCACTCTCGACTCCCCTGCCATCAAGCTCCGCCTGAAGGCATATCGGACACAGGCATCCCGCGCATTCCCCAACGGGCAGCGGCATCACCTTCGGCAGCCGCGCGCACCAGCATTCCGCCATGCCGTTCTTCATGGCGCAGCCGAAGGCTTCTCCGCAGCGCGGGCACTTACTGGAATTCGTATCCGACATAAAACGTGATCCGCCCATCTGGCAGCCGATGGATGTTCGTGAGATAGACCGGCAACCCGCCGCCCAAAACCGATCGGCTGGATGGCGTCGTGTACGGCGTAAACGCGTTGTTCGAGCCGCTCGGGAAAGGCACCGACGACGTAAACACCATCGGACCGGCGGGCCCGTCGATCCCGTGCGACGCCTCCAGCACCGGCCGATTGTTGGCCACGCGCCAGATCAGCAATCCCTCGCCCGGCAGGCTCGCGTCAAACCCCGTCTTCCGCCGATTCTCCAGCAGCAGGTACTCGCTGCCGTCTGATCGGATCAGCACCTTGATGCATTCGCTGGTCGAGCCTTCCACTGGGGCGAGTACGATCTTCTGTTTCACGGTCGGGTCGATGACGGTCGGCTTGAGCCATCCCATCTGCTCCTTGCACCACGCCGAAAAATGCTGCGGCCGACCGCCCGGCGATTGCACCGACATCGCACACCACACGCCCAATCCCACCGAGCACGGATTCTCCGGCCGTGCGTACAAGTCCGGCAACCCCAGCATGTGGCCGAATTCGTGGCAGAACACGCTGTTCATCGCCATGCGGCTGCCGCCTTCGGCGCAGATGAAATAGGTCCACCGCTTCCCTTTGAATTGGACGTTGCCCTTGTGCGGCCAATAGAGGCTGCCTCGATTGCTCGTCGGAAAACGGTCGCCCGAATAGAGGAACAACACGCCGTCGAAATCCTTCAGCGCGTCGTCCCCTTCGCGCTTGAGCAGCAGATCCATCGCCTCAGTCAGGAACGGGGTATGGCTATTGGGCCCCGAGCCTTGTGCATAATCCCCCCGCGGCTTACTGACCTGCACCCAGTCGAACACCTTCCCCTCGACGCGCAGCCCGCCGCACGATTGCTCGAGGTAATAGTCGTTAAGGCTGCCGAAGACGGTCTGGCCCGTGGCGCTGGTTTTGTTGTACGCGCCAGTGGAAAACATCGCGGCGTCCCAGTCGCCCGCAGAGATTTTTTCGTTATGCGCAAGATCGGGGAACTCGACGCAGATCATCGCAAGGCGATAGACATCTTTCTTGAAAATGCCAGTGGGCGCCGCAGCCACATTCCGCGGATCGGCCGCACCCTTGTCGGCGACGAGCGTGATCTTCAGCTCACTCTCTTTCCCCTCACGCCGAAAGGTAATGACCACCGCATCCCCCGGCTGCTTTTGCGCGAGATTGTCACTGACCTTCGCCGACCCATTGAGCGTGACGCCGTCAAACTTCACCAGCACGTCCCCCTCTTTAAGCCCCGCCTGCTCGGCCGGCAGCCCCGGCGTGACTTGCTTCACCGGCGCGCCCGCCTCGGTTTCCTCCCCAAGCTGCACGCCCATAATCGCCCGCCGCCCGCCCAGCCGTAGCGGCCGGCTGGTCGCCGCGAGCGTGGCCGACAATTCCAGTTCCGCCCCATTCCGCGTAACGCGGAGGTTGACGCGTTCCCCCGGATTGCGTGATTGCAGCGCCTGCCGCAATTCGGCCCCACTCGCGACCGCCTGCCCATCGAGACCAAGAATCAGATCCCCCTCCTCCACCCCCGCCATCGCGGCGGGCGACCCCGCCTCCACATCTTCCACCCGCAGTTTCCCATCCGCAGAATCCGCCACGACACCCAGATATCCCGTGCGCGCCGCCGCGAGCGGGGCCTGCTCGCCGACCTTGGCGACGATGGCGTTCGCCACCGTCCGAAAGCCCGGCAGTTCCGCCACGGCCGGTTGAGTCGTCGGCGGCGTCCCCTGCCCTTCCGCGCGGCCTGTGCCGGTCAGCAGCCCGATCAGCATGAAAACCACGATCGCAGCAAGGGCCGAGGCAGAGCTCTTTCCAATTCGCGCAGTACTGTTCAGGCGGGTCATGGTGGGGCTCCTGTGGACGCCGAAATACTATCCGTTGTACGCGTGAAATGCCTGTGTATTGCTGGCCTATGCTTTGGGGAGTCTGCCGTGGGAAGCTATCATTTCCGCGAGCTTGCGGATGTGCGGTCTTGGGCATCGATTGGTAAGCAAAGGCATTCGACCATGAGCAAACAACGGGGTCTTGCATCCGTCCCCGAGAAGATGCGCGAGAAGCATGACGCGATCGTTGCCCTGATCGACGGCTTCAGCCGCGAGCATCTCAACGAGGAGTACCGCCTGCTCTGCGGGAGAATGGCCGGGGTGCTCGCCCGCAAGCGCCCTTCTCCCTTCACCAACGGCACCCCCGCCGCGTGGGCCGCCGGCATCGTGCGCGCCGTCGGGTGGGTGAACTTCCTCGACGACAAGACCCAGAAACCGTCCATCAAATTCACAGAAGTCGACACGGCCTTCGGCATATCCCCCGCAACCGGCGCGGCCAAGTCCAAAGCGATCCGCGACCTGCTCAAGATGTATGCGTTCGACCCCGACTGGACGCTGCCCAGCCGGATGGCCGACAACCCGATGATCTGGATGGTCAAAGTCAACGGGATGATTCTCGACGCCCGTCACGTCCCGCGCGTGATACATGAAGAGGCCTACCGCAAAGGCATCATCCCCTACATCCCGGCTGACGGACCGGGAGATGGTTCGGCGGGATTGGGCGCGTAGCCCAGGGTTTGAAGGGAAGGCCATGCGCAATTGCCACAGA
>JAQGHP010000141.1 GCA_028288775.1 Phycisphaerales bacterium
AAGATCTCAACGTCACGGACCCGCGGTCGCTGGCGGTCGCGGATTTTAACGGGGACGGGATTCCGGACATTGCCGTGACGAGCCTGGACGGCAACAGCAGCCGCATTCTCGTTTATTACGGCATCGGCGGAGGAAACTTCGACGCGCCGGTGCGATACGCCGTCGACGTCCCGACGGTGTTCCTCGCTGCCGCCGACCTCAATGGGGACGGTCGGCCGGATCTGATCTTCACGAGCACGCAGCGCGTCTCGGTGCTGCTCAACCTGGGCGGCGAGCAATTCTCCAAGCGCGTGACGTACAAGGCCGGAGCTGACGAAGCACGGATGCTCATTGCCGGCGACTTCAACAACGACGGCGTCCCCGACATCGCGGTCCTGCGGACCAGGAACTCGGTGGACATCCTGCTGGGCCAGAAAGATGCGGCAGGAAATCCGACCGGCACGCTCGGCCTCCCCATCGCGTTCGACGCGGGGCAAAATCCGGTCGGCCTGGCCACCGGCGACTTCAATCACGACGGAAAGCTGGACCTCGCGATCGTAAACTCAGGCTTCCGCGTCAGTTCGATGGGCGTGCTATTGGGCAACGGCGACGGGACCTTCGCGCCCCGCGAGAGCTATTTCAACGGCAACTTCGTGGATGGCGTCACCACCGCCGACTTCAATGGAGACGGGAACCTGGACATCGCAACGGTTTCCTTCACGTCGGGAATGCGGATCTACAACGGTAACGGTGACGGCACCTTCGCGCCGCCCACCACGTTCAACGGCGGCAATCCGGGCCTGTTTGTGACTGCTGCGGACTATAACGGCGACGGCCGGATCGACGCCGCCGTCGCCACGGGGGCCGATTTCCGCGTGCTGCTCAACTCGACCGGCACCACGCCGCCCCCTATTACGCCCACGACCTTCGACGTCACGCTCGGTTCGGGCGGCGCAAAGTCGATCACCTACTCAGACATCTCCGGAACCCCGGCCACCATCAGCCTTGCCGGCCCAGGCTCGGCCACAGTCCACTTCGCAGGGACGGGCCTATCGCTCAATGACACCGGCACTCTACTTGGGGGCGGCAGCGCCGCGATCACGGCAATTAACGCGACCGGCACGACCACCAAGTCGGCGCTCACGATCAAAGTGGGCAGCCCCAATGGCGTCGTGAGCGTCGGCTCGATTTCCACAGACGGTTCTCTGGGCAGCCTGACCGGTACGCGGGTCGTACTTACCGGCGACCTGACCGTCGCGCGAACGGCTCGGAAGATCACATTGAAGGACTTGAGCAACGGCACCATCAGCATCGGTGCGCCCGTAAGCCCGGGCGACGTGCTACTCCTTTCGATTGTCGGTGCGTCGAATGAGAATTTAACTTCCGCCACACCGATCCAGACGCTTGCCGCCGGCCAGTGGGTTTCTCCCGCGGGCGGCTCGAACAGCATCGTGGCGCCGGGCATCAGCACGCTCACGACTACCGAGCAGTTTGGCGCGAACCTCACGATCGGGGCTGGAGGAATCGGCACCGTCAGCGTGCGTTCGATCATCGGGGGAAACTGGTTTGTGCGCGGTGCGGTCGGCGTGGTTCGGGTGCAGCGCGACGCGATGCTGAACCTGTCAGCGTTATCGATCGGCTCGATCATGATCGGAAATCAGCTCAACAGCTCGGTCGTTCATTCCGCGGTCGACATTGGATCGGTATCGGCGGCGGGTATGGCCAATAGCACGATCTACGCCGGAGTCGGTCCGCTTCCGGCGGGCCAGCGGTTGCCGGCATCGGCCGGCGACTTCACTATCGCTGCGACAATCGGCTCTGTGAGTCTCGCCCGGAGGCATGGCATCATCTCCTTCGTCAACTCGGTGATCGCGGCACCCACTATCGCGCGGGCCAGCCTGGGCACCATCAACTTTAGCAATGGGGGCATCCCCATGGGCCTGGCGGCCCATTCCATCGGCTCGCTCACCGGCGCGGACGCGGCGACGAACCGGTCCTTCAGCCTGCGAAAACCAGCGGGCACCGGCGCGCTTGCCGCCCTCGGCATTAACCCGCAGGACTTCGTCATCCAAATCATCTAATGTGACCCGGTTTCGCAAGCCCCACTCAGCAGGTCGGTCCCGATCTTGCTATCGGTCCTTCGACCTCCGAAAACGGCCGGCGGCGAGGGCTGAACTGCCTACGGAATAGGCGACGCCTTCTCCGAAGGTTCTTGCGCGCCTGATAATTGGGCGGGGAGGTTCGGAGGAACGGCTTCGACCCGATCGGTGACCGTGTCGGAGAGCGGCACGAAACCCCTAAATGGACTCCTTCTTCGACATGGCGAAGGTGTTCGAAAGAGCGGTTTATGTTGTTATTAGTGCAGAACCTGCTAATATGAGGAACTCTGCCGTCCGATCGGGCGGCGTTCATTCTTACAGAGAGTGCCGATGAACGGTTTACCTCCTGCCCAGGGCTTGTACGATCCGCGCCATGAACATGACGCCTGCGGCGTCGGTTTCGTCTGCCACATCAAAGGGCAGCCCTCCCACGAAATCGTCTCCAACGCGCTCCAAATGTTGGAGAACATGAATCATCGCGGCGGGTGTGGCTGCGAAACCAACAGCGGCGACGGCGCGGGCATCCTTGTCCGCATCCCCGACTCCTTCCTCCGCGCCAAGTGCAAAGAACTCGGAATCGTACTTCCCAAGGCCGGGCAATACGCGGTGGGAACCCTCTTCCTCAACAAGGACGCCGAGGCCCGGAAAAAGTGTGAATCAGTTTTCGAGAAAGTGGCCCGGGAGTACGGCATGGTCGTGCTCGGATGGCGCGACGTGCCGGTTGATAACAGCCACGTCGGCCCCACCCCCCTCAAATGCGAGCCGGCGATCCGCCAGGTCTTCGTCGGGATGGGTGAGACGTTCTTCAACAAGACCGATTTCGAGCGCCGCCTGTACCTCGTCCGCCAGCGGGCGGAAAACGTGGTCGAGTTTGAGTCTCCGGAAATCCCCGCCGAGGCGCGGGAGGATTTCTACATCTGCGCCCTGTCGGTGAATCGGCTTGTGTATAAGGGCATGCTCACCGCCGACCAGCTTCGGCACTATTACCTCGATCTGGGCGACCCCGCGTTCACCAGCGCGCTCGCGATGGTGCATAGCCGCTTCTCCACCAATACGTTCCCCTCCTGGCGGCTCGCCCATCCGTTCCGCATGCTCGCCCACAATGGCGAAATCAACACCCTCCGTGGCAACCGCAACTGGATGCGCGCCCGCTCCGGTTCGCTCAAGAGCGAAATCTTCGGCGACGAGCTTTCGAAGATGTACCCGATCCTCACCGAAAGCGGCTCGGACTCGGCCACGCTCGATAACGCAATGGAGTTCATGAACGCCTGCGGCCGAAGCCTGCCGCACGCTGTGCTGATGCTCATCCCCGAGGCTTGGCAGAAGCACGACCTCATGGAGCCCGACCTCAAGGCGTTTTACGAATACCACGCCTGCCTGATGGAGCCGTGGGACGGCCCTGCGTCGATCGCGTTCACCAACGGCGAAGTGATCGGCGCGGTGCTCGACCGCAACGGCCTCCGCCCCAGCCGCTATTACGTCACCAAGGACGACCTGGTCATCATGGCCAGCGAAGTCGGCGTGCTGCCCGTCCCGCCCGAGCGCGTCGCCCGCAAGTGGCGCTTGCAGCCGGGCAAGATCTTCTTCGTGGACATGAAGAAGGGCGAGATCGTTGACGACAGCAAGATCAAGGCAGAGCTGGTGGACAAGCGGCCGTGGCGTCGGTGGATCGAGGAAAACCTCATCGAGCTGGACAAGCTGCCCACGCCCAGGAGCGTCCATCAGCCCGACCACGAAACGCTGATGGTCCGCCAGCACGCCTTCGGCTACACGAACGAGGACCTGAAAATCCTCCTCAGCCCAATGGCCATGAACGGCCTAGAAGGCCTGGGGTCGATGGGCACCGATACGCCGCTTGCGTGTTTGAGCGACAAGCCGCAGTTGCTCTACAGCTATTTCCGGCAGCTTTTCGCGCAGGTGACCAATCCGCCGCTCGATGCGAATTTCGAAGAGCTCGTCACTTCGCTGTACACTTATCTGGGCCGCGAGGGCAATCTCCTTGAGGAGGCTCCGTCGGCCTGCCATTTGATCAAGCTCAAGCAGCCGATCCTGAGCAACTCCGATCTGGAAAAGCTGCGCGAAGTGAGCGTCGGAAATTTGCGCTCGGTCACCATCCCGATGCTCTTCCGCGTCGCGGACGGCGAAAATGGACTGGCTAAGGCGGTCGATGAACTGTGCGACAGCGTTGCCACGTCCGTGAAGGAAGGCGCTTCGATCGTGATCCTTTCCGATCGCGGCGTCGGCCCCGAAGTCGCCCCGATCCCCAGCCTACTGGGAACGGCAGCCGTGCATCATCATCTCATCCGCCTGGGCATTCGAACGCAGTGCGGCCTGGTGATCGAGACGGGCGAGGCGCGCGAGGTGCATCACTTCTGCCTGCTGATCGGTTTCGGCGCCGGCGCGGTGAATCCGTATGTCGCCTTCGAGACCCTTGCCGACATGCACCGCGAGCAGATGCTGCCCAAGGATCTGACCTTGGAGCAGGCGAAGAAGAACTATATCAAGGCCGCGAACAAGGGCATTATCAAGGTCGCGTCGAAGATGGGCATCTCCACGGTGCAGAGCTACCGCGGTGCGCAGATCTTCGAAGCGGTCGGCTTGAGCAAGGACCTGATCGAGAAGTATTTCACGGGCACGTCTTCGCGCCTCAACGGCATCGGGCTGGAGATCATCGCCCGCGAAAGCCTCGCGCGGCACCACAAGGGCTTCCCGTCGATGAAGGTCCACGGGGACGTTCTCGACAACGGCGGCTTCTACCAGTGGCGTCGCGACGGCGAATACCACATGTGGAACCCCGACACCGTCGCCAAGCTCCAGCAGGCGGTGCGCATCACCGGCCTGCCGACGTTCAAGGAATACTCCAAGCTCGTCAACGACGAAGCCCGCCACCGCTGCAACATCCGCGGCCTGCTCAATTTCAAGAAAGGCCCGTCT
>JAQGHP010000144.1 GCA_028288775.1 Phycisphaerales bacterium
TCATGAGTGAAACGTGACAGCGCGAAAATGAAATTTGCGGTCGTGATCGAACGAGAATATTGGCAGGTTGGTTGGCGAACGGCAAAGTGATGGCGGCCAATCGTTTGCAATAAACGTTGTCTAAGACGGTCCGCCCTGCGGACCCTACATGAGGTGGAACCAGCTATGAAATTGAAGCCCCTTGCGGATCGTGTGATCGTCAAGCAGTCGGAAGCGGAGACCAAGACCGCCAGCGGAATTGTGCTGCCCGACAGCGCCAAGGAAAAGCCCACCAAGGGCAAAGTCATCTCCGTCGGCCCCGGCAAGCTCGACGACCACGGCAAACCCATGACCCTCGGCGTCCGCCCCGGCGACACCGTCTACTACGGCAAATACTCCGGCACCGACGTCGAAGTCGAAGGCAACAAGTTCGTCATCCTCCGGGAGTCGGACATTTTGGGCGTACTCGAGTAACAGAAGTTGCTGGTTGCTGGTTGCTAGTTGCTGGTAAGAGGCAACAGCACCAGCCCCGCGGGATTTGCATCCCACCAGCAACCAGTAACCAGCAACCAGCAACTACTCACGGAGTTTCCATGGCAGCAAAACAAATGAAGTTCGACACCGACGCCCGCTCCGAGCTGGGCGCGGGGCTTTCCCAGCTCGCTCGCGCCGTCAAGGCGACCCTCGGGCCGCGCGGCCGCAACGTCGTGTTGCAGAAATCCTTCGGCTCGCCCCGCATCACCAAGGACGGCGTCACCGTCTCCAAGGAAATCGAGCTCCCGCAGCCCTTCGAGAACATGGGCGCGAAGCTCGTGAACATCGTCGCCTCCAAGACCGGCGACGTGGCCGGCGACGGCACCACCACCGCCGTCGTCCTGGCCGAGGAGATCTACGCGCAGGGCCTCCGCCACGCGACGCTGGGCACCAACCCCGTGCTCATTCAACGCGGCATCCTCAAGGCCGCGGAAGTCGCCGCCGACGCCATCACCGCCATGGCCAAGAAGGTGAAAGGCCGCGAAGACTACAAGCGCGTCGCCACCATCTCTGCCAATGGCGACGAAAAGATCGGCGACCTCATGGCCGACGCCATGGAGAAGGTCGGCAAGGAAGGCGTCATCACCGTCGATGAAGGCAAGGGCACCGAGTCCACCCTCGAGTACACCGAGGGCATGCAGTTCGACAAGGGCTATCTCTCCCCCTACTTCCTCACCAACCCAACCACGCTCGAAGCCACGCTGGAGAACGCCTACATCCTCCTGCACGAAAAGAAGATCAATAACCTCTCCGAGCTGCTCCCGCTGCTCAACAAGATCGTCACCAGCAGCCGCCCCCTGCTAATCATTGCCGAGGACGTGGAGTCCGAAGCACTGGCCGCCCTGGTCGTCAACAAGCACCGCGGCGTATTGAACGTCTGCGCCGTTAAGGCCCCGGGCTTCGGCGATCGCCGCAAGGCGCTCATGGCCGATCTCGCGGTCGTCACCGGCGGGCAGTTCATCAGCGAAGACGTCGGCCTGAAGCTCGAAAACGTCGAGCTCGAACAGCTCGGGCAGGCCAAGCGCATCACCGTCGACAAGGACAAGACCCTGATCGTCGAAGGGGCCGGCAAGCGCAAGGAGATCGACACCCGCGCCGACCAGATCCGCCAGCAGATCGAAAAGACCACCAGCGACTATGACAAGGAAAAGCTCCAGGAGCGCCTCGCCAAGCTCACGGGCGGCGTAGCCGTCATCCGCGCGGGCGCGGCCACCGAAACCGAGATGAAGGAACGCAAGGACCTCATCGACGACGCCCTGCACGCCACGCGGGCCGCCGCCGAAGAGGGGATCGTCCCGGGCGGCGGCGTCGCCTTCCTGCGGGCCATCGAGGCCGTCGAAGGCGCACGCTCCAAGGCCAAGGGCGACGAGCGGATCGGCTTTGACATCGTGGCCGAGGCGCTGCGTTCCCCCGCCCGCCAGATCGCCGACAACGCCGGTGAAGACGGCGAAGTGGTGGTCGCCCAGATCATCGAAAACAAGAACCCCAACTGGGGCTACAACGCCGCCGCCGACGAGTACGGCGACATGCTCAAGCTGGGCATCATCGACCCGGCCAAGGTGAACAAGACCGCCCTGCTCAACGCCGCGAGCGTCGCCGGGCTGGCCTTGACCACGGACGTGCTGATCACCGAGCTGAAGGAAAAGAAGGGCGAGGAGTCAGCGGCAGTCGCCGGGGCCGTCGTCTGATGAATCGTTGCTGAATGGCCGGGCGATGCCAGCACATCGGCGCTGGCATCGCCCGGTCTGTTTTGGACTCAGCTTTAAGACGGTCTCGGAACCTCGACTGTGACATGGGCGTCCCGCCCATGCTCGACGCGCTGGGATTCGGGAAGCCCTAAAGCGCGGCGCAGCGGAATTCTTGAGTCGCCGGCACGGGCGAGACGCCCGTGTCACAATGAAGCTTTGCAAAACGACTTCGAGACGAGAGAGCGAGAAACTCGTGCCGGCCACACCCGCGTCGATCAATCTGCTCCATGACGTGCGCTCCTTGGTGGCGCGCCACCGCTGGCTTGCGCAAAAGCAGGGGCTGCAGTTCAACGTCTTCGATATTCTGGGCCTCACATCGAACGAGGTACGGTGCCATTCCGCGTTTCTCGCATCGATGCTCGACCCCGACGGCCCGCACGGGCAAGGCGATCTGTTCCTGCGGCTCTTCTTGAAGGAAATCTGCGAACTCGGCCACCCTTCATTGCCCTCCGATCCAGAATTTCCTGCAACTTCGCCATGGCGCGTGCTCGTCGAATCGCGGTTCTCGCTCGCCCCGACGGCGACCGAGTCCGCGCTTACGGGCAGAATTGATTTGCTGCTCGAATGTGGTGACCGCTGGATCATCATCGAAAACAAGATCTATGCCGACGACCAGCCGCTACAGTTGGAGCGATACGAACGTTACGCGCGAAAGAGAAATAAGGCTTCGACGCTTATTTACCTGACCCTGGAAGGCGGCGAGCCCGATGCCGCGACACTGGGAACGATGTCGAAAGATCGGGTCATCCCGATCGGCTATGGCATCCTGATCGATTCGTGGCTCGACGAGTGCATCAAGGCCGCGGCCCTGGTACCGGCCATCCGGGAATCACTTGCGCAATATCAGCGCCTCGTGCGCCGCTTAAGCGGGGGCGGCCTGGGGAGGGAACTGACGATGGAAATCGCCGACCAGCTTATGACCCCGTCCTATCTCGAAGCGGCGATGGAAATCGAACGCGCATTGGTCGAAGCAAAAACCCGCGTTCAGTTCGCCTTTTGGAGCGAATTACGGGAGCAACTGGAATCGCGATTCACACTGGGTCCGTCCCAGTTCATGAACGCCTTCGCGCCGAGCCGCGACAAGATCCGAACCTATAGTTTGCAGGGACCTCAGATGAGCCGACAGTTCGGCTTGAGCCTTCCCATAGAGACATCAGTATCAGGGCGGACGATAGCCTTGCTGCTTACGGTGTATAACAACGTGTATTTCGCAGTCGCGGCCGTTGAAGACGACGGCTGGGCCGCGCTTACGTCAACAGAGAAGGCGTGGGTGGAAGCGGCTCTCGAACACGCGGGTACTGTCCCAAAGCGTGAAGCAGGAAGGGTTTGGTTCCCGAGTTCTACACGGCTTCCTTTCAAAGATTTTGGCCCCGAATGCGTGAAACTTGCGGATGAGCAAGCCCGTCGGCAGCGCATTGACGAGATCGTCGATGAAGCGGCCCGGCTGTTACCTATTTTGAAGAACAGCGTGGGTGCGACGGATTGAGTCACGATGACCAAAGCCGGCTTCGCGCCATCTCACCCGGGAACTGCTGCTCACCGCCCCCGAGTTTCATTTGAAGGACATCGGCGGCCGGTGGAGCGGGTCGATTGTCGCAAAATCTTTCAAGGGAATACGTGATAATGCACGACAAGAGGTGATTTGGGACGCGCTGGACGAGGCCTTGGGGCCGCAATGCGTGAAGTCGGTCGGAATGCTTCTGGCCCATACGCCTGATGAATGGGAGCCCGACCTCAGCGACACCGCCTTGGCAGCCCCCGGTTCTTATCGACACCGACGAGCAGGAGGCGCGGCCACGAACCCGCCGCCCTGTAAGCAGTAGAAATAGTACCGGAGATCCGACCGTAGCCTCGGTCCGGACTGCGCAGTAACAGTGAAAACTCAGGATGAGCGTGGCAACTAAACGAGACTATTACGAAGTGCTGGGCGTAACGCGGACGGCGGACGCCGAAGAGATCAAGCGCGCCTACCGCCGGCTCGCCATGAAGTATCACCCCGACCGCAATCAGGGCGACAACGGCGGCGGCGAGTCGGAGCTGAAGTTCAAGGAATGCTCCGAGGCATACGAAGTCCTCTCCGATGCCGGCAAACGCCAGCGCTACGACCAGTACGGCCACCAGGGCGTCACCGGCCAGCACGATTTCTCCCACATGGACGTCGGCGACATCTTCTCGATGTTCGACGACATCTTCGGCGGCCTGGGCGGCCGCGGGGGCGCGCGGGCGCAAGGCGCGCGACGCGGGCCGCAGCGCGGGTTTGACCTGGAAACGCAGGTCGAGCTCAGTCTCGCCGAAGTGGCCTCGGGCGCCGAAAAAACGATTGAGTTCGAGAAGCAGGACACCTGCGAAACCTGCAAGGGCTCGGGCGCCAAGCCGGGCTCTTCGCCGGTCGTCTGCGTACAGTGCGGCGGGCAGGGGCGCGTCACCCAGCAAGGCTTCGGCGGCATGTTCCGCATGGTCACCGCCTGCCCCAATTGCCGCGGCCGCGGCGCGGTCGTCCGCGACCATTGCCCCACCTGCCGGGGCTCGGGCCGCCAGGCCCGCAAGCGCGTTGTCACCGTCAAAATTCCCGCCGGCGTACACGAAGGACAATCGATCGTCATCACTGGCGAGGGCGAGGCCGGCGAGCCGGGCGGCCCCTCGGGCGACCTGCACTGCTACATCGCCGTCAAGCCTCACCCCATCTTCACGCGCCACAACAGCGACCTCGTCTGCCAGGTGCCCATCTCCTTCACCCATGCCGCTCTGGGCGGGACGATCGAAGTTCCCACGCTCAAGGGCAAGGAAGAGCTGGAAATCCCCAGCGGCACCCAGCACGGCGAAGTCTTCAAGCTCAAAGGAAAAGGCCTGCCCGGCCTGCGGACGCACAAAGTGGGCGACGAACTCGTGCAGATTTACATCGAAATCCCCAAGAAGCTCAGCGAGAGGCAAAAGCAGCTTCTCAAGGATTTCGCCGCGACGGATGATGGATCGATGATGCCGCAGCGCAAAGGGTTTATGGATAAACTGAAGCAGGTGCTGACCGGCGAATAGACGCGCCGCCTCCGCTGGAACGCGGTTTGTATTAGTCCTTGCAGTGGGTTCCGCGGCCTGCCAAAAATGGCACCGGCCGACGGGGGCCAGACTTCACTCTGACCGAGCGACGACATGAGCAGAATTCCCATCAACGACGAAAACGACCGCAACGAAGAGAACGACCAGCAAACGGGAGGCGACGGCAACACCCGCACCGCCGGCCAGCAGGCCGGAACCGCGGCCAAGCCCGATTCCGAGCTCGACGCCCTCCGCGCCGACCGCGATTCGCTGTACGACCGTCTGGCCCGCGCCACCGCCGAGTTTAAGAACTCGCAACGGCGGATGCAGCAGGACCTCGACAGCCGCCTGCAATACGCCAACAGCTCTGTCATCAAAACGCTTCTCCCCGTGATCGACAACTTCGAGCGCGCCTTGGCCGTAGACCCGGAGAAGATGGACGCGCGGTCGCTGCTTAAGGGGATGCAGATCGTCCACGACCAGTTGCTGTCAGTCCTCCGCCAGCAGGAGGTCGAGGAAATCGCCCCGCAGCCGGGCACCCCCTTCGACCCGGCGAAGCACGAAGCGATCATGCAGCAAGATTCGCAATACAAGGTCCCAACCGTCGTGCAGCTCCTGCAAAAGGGCTACGCCCTGCACGGCCGCACCCTCCGCCCGGCGCAGGTCGCGGTGAGTAAGAGTGTGTGAGGGATAGTTGCCAGTTGTTAGTTGCCAGTTGCCAGTGAAGGAAGCAGAAGTGACGGGCTACGTTCGCATCGAGCGTCCGCAACTCGCAATGGGCAACTCCTGGCAACTTCTTTCTGGCAACTAACAACTGGCAACTGGCAACTGGCAACTAATTTTCATGCCTACCTACGAATACAAGTGCAAGCGCTGCGGCCATAAGTTCGAGAAGTTCCACTCGATGTCCGCCGCCCCGATTAAGAAATGCCCGGAGTGCGGGAAGAACGCCGTCGAGCGCCTCATCGGCACCGGCGCGGGCCTGATCTTCAAGGGCAGCGGCTTTTACATCACCGACTACCGCGACTCCGCGTACAAGGAAAAGGCGAAGGCCGATTCCGGCGAGCCCTCCCCCAAGCCCCAGACGGGCGACAAACCCGCCGCCGGCGCGAAGGCCGAAGGCGCCCCCGCCGCCGAGCCCAAGCCCGCCGCGAAGGCGGAACCCAAGCCGGAAAAGACCGCGTCAAAATCCGCATCGAAGAACAAGAAATAGGCGAAAGTCGAATGCCCCGTGCGTTGCCCGATCTGCAAAAACCCCGTCGAAGAACCCAAGGACCCCAAGCAGCCCTCCACCTACCCCTTCTGCAGCGAACGCTGCAAGCTCATAGACCTGGGCCGCTGGCTCGACGGCAAATACCAAATCCCCGTCGAAGCCCCGGAAGAACCCGACGACGAGAAGTGAGTCATCCCCCTCCCGTGGCATGGGCGGCCCGCCCGTGAAGTGGCATTGCTGCCCTGCATGTACCGTGGCATGGGCGGCCCGCCCATGGTCTCGGTACTCCGTGACGTTCGGCCGGTATGCCGGTCGAAGAAAGCAAGAGCGCAGCGACCTCTTCGACGCAGATAGAAAAACCGCGGTGCGGGAAGCCGCGAAGCCGCGAAGAGCGCGAAGACAGACGCGAAGGAATGCGGAAGAGGCGACGCCACAGATGAACACAGATGGACACAGATGAGAAGCACGTATTGTGACATGGGCGTCCCGCCCATGCCGGGTGCGTAGGAATTACCAAATCCTTTGGCGACAGAATTTCCCGGAAACTTCGGGCGCATCCAGCACGGGCGAGACGCCCGTGTCACGTTAACGCCTTGCTCCCCGTCTTATCCGCGTTCATCTGTGTCCATCTGTGGCGACGCCTCCCCGCATTTCTTCGCGTCTGTCTTCGCGCCCTTCGCGGCTTCGCGGTTTTCCGCACCGCGGCTTGTCCCATCGGCGCCGCTGCCTACTTCGCAACTCCCGCCGGAATCTGCGGCTGCGTCGGCGGCGCGCCCGCCTGGGCTGAAACCTTCCTGCCGCATTCCTGCACCAGGCGCGCGATGAGCCCCGTCCATCCCGTCTGATGGCTCGCCCCGCACCCGCGGCCGGTGTCTCCGTCGAAATATTCGTGGAACTGCAACATGTCATTCCAATCGGAGCCCTGCACTCGCGGGTCGCCCGCGGTGTACGGCCGCACGCCCTTAGCATCCGGCAGGAACAGCGCCGACAATCGCCGCGAAAGCTCCTGGGATACTTCCGCCAGCGTCAACTTGTTCCCCGAGCCCGTGGGGCATTCGACTTTCAGGTCTTCGCCGAAGAAGTGGTGATACCGTTCGAGTGCTTCGATGAGCAGGTAGTTGAGCGGGAACCAGATCGGCCCGCGCCAGTTGGAATTGCCGCCGAAGAGGGGCGTGTCCGATTCACCGGAAACGTATTGAACCCCGTATGTCTTGCCATCGGCGCTGAAGACGCACGGGTGATCCTTATGGAATCGCGACACCGAGCGCAGCCCGAAGGGCGAAAGGAATTCCGTCTCGTCCAGAATGTACCGCAGCACGCGCTCCAGCCGCTGCCGCGACGGGATCGCCAGCAGGTAGTGCGTGCCCGGCGGCTTGCTGTCGTCTTGCGCCTTGCCGTCCCCCTGCGCCTTTGCGTCCCCCGGCGTGCCGGATCGCTTCTGCATGTACGTCACGTAACGGGCGAGGTCCGGGCGGTGTTCCAGAAACCATCGCATGCGCTTGGAGAAGCCCGGCAGACGGTCGATCACGTCGCTCTCCAGGATCTCGCACGCGAAGAGCGGAATGATCCCCACCATTGACCGCACCTTCGGCGGCAGCGCCCTGCCGTCGAGGTAAATCTGGTCGTAATAGAACCCGTCCTCCTCGTTCCACAACCCCGTGCCGCCCAGCGAATTCATGGCGTCCGTGATCGCGACGAAGTGTTCGAAGAATTTGGATGCCACGTCCTCGTACGCCGGGTCGTATCGCGCCAGCTCCAGCGCCATGGCGAGCATGGTCGTGCAGTAGAACGCCATCCACGCCGTGCCGTCCGCCTGCTCGAGCGTGCCGCCCGTGGGCAGCGGCTGATTGCGGTCGAACATGCCGATGTTATCGAGCCCCAAAAATCCCCCGGCGAACAGGTGCTTGCCCTGCGGATCTTTGCGATTCACCCACCAGGTGAAGTTGATCAGCAATTTCTGGAACGCGCGCTCCAAAAACAAATGGTCGCGCTGCGACCGTGCCGCCGTGATCTTGTAAACCCGCCAGCACGCCCACGCATGCACCGGCGGGTTGACGTCGTTGAACGCGAACTCGTACGCCGGGAGCTGACCGTTGGGGTGCGTGTACCATTCGCGCAGCAGCAGCAGCAACTGCCCCTTGGCGAAATCCGGGTCGATCGTCGCGAAGGGGATCATGTGGAACGCCAAATCCCACGCGGCGAACCACGGATATTCCCACTTATCCGGCATCGAGATGACATCCCGCGCAAACACGTGCCGCCAGTCGCTGTTTCTTCCACGCTTGCGCACCTTGGGGGGCTTGGGCTGGTTCGGGTCCCCGTCGAGCCAGTCGGCGACGACGTAATGGTAAAACTGCTTGCTCCACAGCAGCCCCGCAAACGCCTGCCGGGCCACTTGCCGCTCGGCGGGCGTGACGGCGGAGCGGATCTTGTGCCCGTAGAACGCATCCGCCTCCGCGATGCGCTGCGCGAACACCTGCTCGAACCGCGGCCCGAACGCCTGCGCCGGCTTCTCGGCCTCCGGGCAAAGCCGCAGCCGTACGACGATTTGCCCCTTGGCAGGCACGGTAAACCGGTAACACGCCGCGGCCTTGGTTCCCAGCCCGCGCGGGTCCACCGCTTCCGCCCGCCCGTGGACGACGTATTCATCAAACGCATCTTTCACGTGCGGGGCGGTATTGGGCGAATGAAACAGCCGCTGAATATTCGTTTCGTTGTCGGTGAACAGCAGCTCCGGCGCGACGCCCTGCACGGAAGCCTCCGCCTCCCAGTAGTAGCGCCCGAGCGTCGGATGATCCGCCACCACCGCCGCCGGCCCGGTGCGGCTGAGTCGCGGCTTGATCGTACACCCCTCGTGCGTACACCCCCACGCCCACGAATTGCGGAACCACAACGTCGGCAGCAGATGCAACTCAGCCGCATCCGGCCCGCGGTTGTCGATCGTCAGCTTGATGAGAATGTCGTCCGGCGAATTCTTCGCGTATTCCGCCGTAATGTCGAAGTAGCGGTCCCCCTCGAACACGCCCGTATCGATCAACTCGAACTCGGGATCCTTGCGGGTCCGCCGACGATTCTCCGCGACCAGATTTTCGTAGGGAAAAGCAGCCTGTGGGTATTTGTAGACCGCCTTGCAGTAGGAGTGCGTCGGCGTAGAATCGAGGTAGAAGTAATATTCCTTGGCGTCTTCCCCATGATTGCCTTCCGGCCCGGTGAGGCCGAACAGCCGTTCTTTGAGGATCGGGTCTTTCCCGTTCCACAGCGCGACCGCGAAGCAGAGCCGACACTCGCGGTCGGTGAACCCCAGCAGCCCGTCCTCCCCCCACCGGTAGGCCCGGCTGCGGGCATGGTCATGTGGGAAGTAATTCCAGCAATCGCCATCAACCGAGTAGTCTTCGCGCACGGTCGCCCATTGCCGCTCGGAAAGATAAGGCCCCCACCGCTTCCAGTTTTTCGCCCGGGCCGCGTCTTCGTCCAATCGCCGCGACTCGGCGTCGAGAGGCGTTTTCGCCTCCGCCGACGGCTTCCCATTCCCGTCCGCCGATTCGCTCGATTTCGCCATGCGATGCGCTCCGTGTTCGCCAACTCCAGGCCCGCCGACAAACGCCGGGGCGCAGGGGATTGTCGGTCGCAGTGCGGGCGAACGCCATAGGTCAGGCGTCAGGCCGCCGATGCCCCACCTTGCGGAGAACCGCGAAGCCGCGAAGGCGCGAAGACAGACGCGAAGAAATGCGATAGGAGATCGCCACAGATGAACAAACGGGCGGGACGCCCGTGTCACGTTAGCGCTTTCCTCCCCGTCTCATCTGCGTTCATCCGCGTTCATCTGCGGTTCATTCCTCCCCGGCTGTAGGGTGGGTGTACTCGCCCACCGTCAGTCAACCGCCCGAATGTCAAATGGTGGGCGAGTACACCCACCCTACACGGCTCGAGATCACAGAGGCCGCAGAGGCCGCAAAGGGCACAGAGGAGAAAATCCTCGCCCTCCCAAGTATGGATTTCCTCCGCTCTTCTCTGTGTCCATTGTGGCCTCTGTGATTTTAATTGTGGAAATTGGAGCGGGGAAACATGGGCGGGCCCCCTGCCACGGCAAATGCAGCATCCCGCATTTATCTGTGTTTATCTGTGTCCATCTGTGGCGACACTGTCCCCGCATTCCCTTTGCAGATTCGCGGTCTCCCCAGCATCCACCAAGCTCACGCCTGGCAATGCGAGCCCGCCGCGAGGATCGCCCTCACCAGCGATTCGGGCACGTCTTCGGGGCGCGGGTCGTCGAGGCGTTGCACCGCCGAGCGGCTCAGTTGCAGCGTCACGCGCGTGGCGCTCACAAAGCTGGCGCATTCCCCGCACGCTTGCGTGTGCTGGTCAAATTCCGCGGCGTCGCCTCCGCTCAGCTCGCCGGTCAAATGCTCGCTTACCCGGTCATGGATTTCCATGCAGGTCATGCTCATGGCTTACTCCGAATTCCTCTCCTGCTCTGTTCTCGCCTCTTTTTTAGGTCGGGGACAGATGTGCTTCCGAGATTGCTACGCCGCAGTCTCCGTGCATGTTCTGCCGGGGAAAAGTGCGCTACAATCTCCGCCGTGCCCTTAGACCCGCACAACCTCGCTCGCGGCATCCCCGAGTGCATGCTTGCCGACCAGCGCCGGTTCCGCTCGATCCTGCGCCAGTTTGAGCAGCATCTGCGCGCCGGCCGCACGGTGGGCGACCGCCCTGACCGTCTTGCCGCCGACATCCGCCAGTCGATCGAGCGTCGCCGCTTCCGCGCCCAGCATCTGCCCCGACCCACGTTCCCGATGGACCTGCCCGTCGTGGAAAAGCGCGCCGAAATCGCCAAAGCCATCGAAGCCAACCAGGTCATCGTCCTCTGCGGCGAAACGGGCTCGGGCAAAACCACGCAGCTCCCCAAGATCTGCCTCGAGCTCGGTCGCGGCGTAGCCGGGCTGATCGGCCATACTCAGCCGCGGCGCATCGCCGCCCGCAGCGTCGCCACGCGCATCGCCCACGAGCTGCAAACCAACCTCGGCCACTCCGTCGGCTACAAGGTCCGCTTCGGCGACCACGTCACGCCCAACACCTACATCAAGCTGATGACCGATGGCATCCTGCTCGCCGAAACGCAGGGCGACCGCTTCCTCGACCAATACGACACGCTCATCATCGACGAGGCCCACGAGCGCAGCCTCAACATCGACTTCCTGCTCGGCTACCTCCGCCAGCTTCTGCCCAGGCGCGCGGATCTGAAGATCATCATCACCTCCGCCACGATCGACCCGCAGCGCTTCAGCCGGCATTTCGCCGATGCGCCGGTGATCGAA
>JAQGHP010000151.1 GCA_028288775.1 Phycisphaerales bacterium
GAGTTCCGTTAGCGATTGCTGGTAGTCGGAGCGCAATCCTCGGCGGGTTGCCCGCGCATACAGACGGCGTTTTTCGATCTCGACGGATTGCTCCCACTCCTGGCGATCCATGTCCTGACGGGCGGAATCGATGGTCGTCGGGCCGCGGGAGGCCGGGGTTGCCGCACCCAGGCACTTGAGCAATGCCATGCCCATCTTGGCGTCACCGTTGCGGATGGCGGCGTATACGGCCATCGCGGCGTCGTCGGCCATCGCCAGCAGGCGGTCGCGCACGGCGTCCTGGGCCTGGCCGCGCCAGGCGTTGACGGCGGCGATGAACGCGGGGTCCTTGGTGCGCCAGCGGTAAAGCGTGGCCCCCGAGACGCCCGCCGACTGCGCGCACTCCGCGATCGACTGTCCGGACGCCAACGCGGCGACGGCGATGCGCTGTTGCGACGAAAGGCCCTCACACTGCGGGATGAGCGTCGGCGAGACGGGCCGCGCGTCCAGCACTTGCGGTGCGGGGCCGGGTTGAGCGGCGGCGGTCTGGAGGGCGGACGGCGCGGCCGCGGGATCAGAGGAAGTAGAAATGGGTTCCGTGGAACCCCCGTTTAGAGAGGTGTTATCCATGGCGTGAAACCTAACAAAATGCAAACGGAAAAATCTCGCTTATCTATTTCATTTTCTCACCCGCTGGCGGCCGTGGTAGAAGGGCGGAATATTATATCCAAAAATTGCTATAGAAGGGTAAAAAAAATCATTCACAATCATTCAAATCGTTCAAAAGTGGCCGCCGGGGGGTCAAAAACAGGGGTGCGCCTGTTGTGATCGATCAGCATCGGTGTACTTCCCATCGGTGAGCAGGAGGTGGATCGGGATGCGCAGCTCGTTGTACCGTCTGGCGACTTGGCACGGCTGCGGCGTTAAAATCGGCCTCAGCGTCACGACAAGATATGTTGCGGCTGCCGGGCTTTTTTAGGAATTCAACGAACATGCGTCTTTCCTTCGCACCGATGGTTTTAATCCCTTTGTTCCTCGGAAATGTCCCCGCGGCCGACGGGCAAGTGGCACCGGGCAAGTATGGCACTGAGGCGCGGGAGGTCATGGCGTACGTGCAGAAGACTTTCTGGGACCCTAAGACGAACTTGTATTGCCGGGCGGCAGGGGATTCGCGGCCGGATTACATCTGGCGCGAGGCGGCGGCGTTTTCGGCGCTCGTTGGCGCGGCGCGGCATGAGCCGGCCATCTATCGGCCGCTGCTGGCGAAGCATTTTGCCGCGATGAATTCGTATTGGGACGCCAAGGCCCCGGTCGCGGGATATGAGCCCGCGGCGACGAAAGGCAATGGTCACGACAAGTATTATGACGACAACGCCTGGCTGGTCATCACGTTCGCGGAAGCGTTCCGGCTGACTGGGGAGCGGGCCTATCTCACGCGGGCCGATGAGACGGCACGGTTTGTCGCCAGCGGATGGGACGAACAACTCGGCGGCGGGATCTGGTGGCACGAATCCCACAAAGATGGCTCAAAAAATACCTGCGCCAATGGCCCCGCGGCAGTGGGGTATTTGGCCCTCGCCCGCCTTGAAGAGCCCAACGAGGCCGCGAAGTGGTCCGACGCGGCGTTGAAAGCCGTGGACTGGACCATCGCTCATCTGCAAGCCGACGATGGACTTTTCGAGGACCGCGTAATCGTCGCCACCGGCGAAGTGAAGAAGGGGAAACTCACCTACAATTCCGCCCTCATGCTGCGGGCGTGCCTGGCCCTGTACCATCAGACCGGGCGGATGGAATACCTGAAGCAATCGAAACGCATCGGCGAAGCCGCGGGCGCGCTGCTCGACAGGGAAACCGGCGTCTATCGCGATCCGTTGAAGTGGTCGCAATTCATGGTGGAGGCGGACATCGCGCTGTATCGCGAAACGGGCGACGCCCGCCTGATCGACCGGGCGCGGACGAACGCGGATGCGTACTTCGCGGCATGGATGAAGCAGCCGCCCGCCGACATGATGTCGAACGTCGGGACCGCGCGAATTTTGTGGCTGCTCGCCGACACGGAAACGGAAGAGGGGAAGGCGTTTTGGAAGGGGGAGTACGTGCGGGGGCGGAACTGACGCGCTGTACGGATTCCACGTGCAAATTTTGCAATATTACATCAGGCGTTACCGACGGCACTAGACTCCGCGCCGGTTGGATCGATTGCTTGCCCGGCGACGTCGATCCCCGGCGTTGCGTCTCTTTGCGGAGGATCGCCATGGACCGCCATCTTCATTGCACGAAATCGTTCGCCACGATCGAGAGGCTGGAGCCGCGGGCGCTGATGTCGGGCTCGATGCACGCGATGGGGGCGGCTGCGCCAGCCGCGTCGAAGGCTGCGCATGTGAACTTCCTGGGCACCGACGTGCTGTCGCGACTCCCGGCTACGCCGCAGGTGAACGTCGCGACGCCGCCGGCCAATGGCGACGTCAATCCGTACGGCGTGGCGTTCATCCCCAAAGGCGTCGCGAAGGGCGGATTATTGGCGGCGGGGGATGTTCTCGTCTCCAACTTCAATGCCTCGACCAACCTTCAGGGCACGGGCACGACGATCGGCATCTTTTCCCCCACGGGGCAGCAGTCGCCGTTCTTCCAGGGGCAGGCGGGCATCGGGCTCACCACCGCGCTGGGGGTGACGAAGAGCGGGTTCATATTCGTGGGCAATATGCCGACCACAGATGGCAGCAGCGCGACCGTCGGCCAGGGGTCGCTTATCGTCCTCGACAAGAACGGCCATCAGGTGCTCAACCTGACGGACGCGACAAATATCGACGGGCCGTGGGATTTGGCCGTGAACGACGCGGGATCGAAGCCGCAGGTGTTCGTGTCGAACGTGCTGAACGGAACGGTGAGCCGGCTCGATTTCAAGATTTCCCACGGCGGCAAGAGCATCGCGCTGGTGAAGACGACGCAGATCGCCTCGGGCTACACGCATCGTAGCGACCCGGCGGCGTTGGAACTGGGCCCCACGGGGCTCGCGTTCGACACGCATCGCACTACGCTGTTCGTCGCATCAACCGCCGACGAGGCGATTTATGCGATCCCGAAGGCATCGAAGGCGAAGAGTTCCGCCGGCATCGGCAGCCTGGTTTTCCAGGACAGCACGCATTTGCACGGTCCCCTGGGGCTCGCTCAGGCACCCAACGGCGACCTGATCGTCGCAAATGGCGACGCCCTCAACGCCGACCCGAACCAGCCCAGCGAACTGGTGGAGATTACGAGGAACGGCACGTTCGTGTCGCAGTTCTCGATCTTCACCGACCCCGCCGCTCCGTTCGGGATCGCCCT
>JAQGHP010000187.1 GCA_028288775.1 Phycisphaerales bacterium
CCGCCGCAGCGGTTCCCCCTCTCCTTTTGACCGATTGTGACCGATTTTGACCGGTTTAAAGGCACTTCTCACAAAAATCTGATAAAACTACAACGGCCCCGAATCAAGTCCGCCTCCGCCCTTTTCCGCCCCCGGCCATCCCGCTCGCCGCATGTCTCAGAATGTCGCACTTTGTCACAGATTCACTGTTTTTCGTTGCTAATTCTTGCCAAATACTCCATAACGCCAGCCCCGGCAGCACCTTACAGAAACAGGGCAAATATCACAGTGCGACATCTGCCATAACGCGCTTTGTATTTGGCACTTATGGGCGTTTCACGAAGGTCGGCTCCGAAGCATCCGCATGCTTTTCAATATACTGCTATGGCGATCGATTCCAAGGCCGCGTTCGTCGTCGCGGAGCGAGTTCCCGCCCGGGCGCACAACGCGCTGCGCATGCTGTCGCCGTGGCTGCTGCTATCCAATGAATCACGCCTCAATTTGAATTGTCAGTTCCCGGTAGACGGGCGAATTGATGGAGGTCACCTTTTCGGAACCCCGCTTTCCTCACATCCGAAATTCGCACCTGTCCCGCTATCCCCGCTCAGAGGGATTTGCCTAGCTGTTTTTGGTCGAGTTCGGTCATGTTTGCCATATATCACGCGGTCGGTTTACCTGCGGATTTCCTCAGACGCTGGCTCAAAGCGATCGCGTCGTTGCGAATCTCTTTTGGCACGTAGTAATACATGCGGTCTTCCGGAGGTGCGATTACGGCATTGAGGCGTGGCAAGTATTGTCCGATCGCAATCGGCGTCCCATCGACAAGTACACGGATCGTGTTCACGGCGGACTGATTCTCAGTGTCCTTCTCCTCGCGATACGGTTGACGATATTTGCCTTTGACCCGATCCGCCAGACAGTACATCGCCGGTTCTTCGTAACCTTTGCTTCGCAGAAGTTTGTGTAGTTCCGGCTCCCATTCGCCGAAATCGTCCGTTTTTAGCGGGTTGAGGGCTGGCGGCGGTTCGACCATCGCCAGCCCGTCCCGCTCCAGGAAGCGTCTGGCGCAGTCAGCCAGCGATTTGTCCGCGTGCCCGGTCCATCGCTGGATCTGGTCCAGTACCGTGAACTCTTCGACGCGAAGATAGTCCGCAACCGCGAGCGTGCCGGGTTCAGGCTTGTCGGTCTTCCAGAATTGTTCGAGCACGGGATTCGGGCTGATGTTCGTCGCATCCTGCCTGAGTTTATTTGCCCGTTTCCACGTCGCCTGCAAAAGCTGCTCGAAACCGCGCGTGGTCTTGTGCAGATACACGTTCTGATACATGTAGTAACGGGCGAAGATGTACTCTTCGATCGCCAGCGCCGACTTCGCCGGCCAGACCAGATCGGTTTCGCCGTCAAAAAACTCCACGGTCGTCAGAAGCCGATGCCAGTCGAAGTGCCCGTACCCTGCGCCGGTGAACAGGCTGTCTCTCCGCAAATAGTCCAGTCGATCTACATCGAGCTGACTTGACATCAATGCCCGCTGCCATGCCGGGTGCGTCGTATCGTCAGAATTGATTAGATCGGCGACATGACTCGGCAGGTAGGCGTTCTGACGCTTGAGCACCTGATGAACCTGTGAGCTTTCGTCGCGGATGACCGCGATTGACCATTGCTCGTGGTTGATGTCCAAACACGGTTCAAAGAGGTGCGAGAACGGGCCATGTCCCGTGTCGTGAAGCAATGCCGTCGCCAGGAGGGCTTGCCGGGCGTTCTTGATCTTTTCGGCGTCGCTCGCCCGTTCGAGATGCTCGAGCACCAGTTGCATCAGGTGCGTCACGCCGAGGCTATGAGCGAATCGCGTGTGGTCCGCACCAGGGTAGGTGAAGTTGCTCACGCCCAGTTGGTGAATCCTCCGCAACCGCTGCACTTCCCGGCAATTCACGAGGTCGATCAGCCAGCCGTCCCGCTGGCGGTCGAAGGCGATGTAGTTGTAGAGTGGATCGCGGAAAACCTTGTCCGACACACCGCCCCCTAACGCTAATTCCCGACCTGACCATGCACCCGTTGGGCCAATGCGAGTGCGAGTCGGCTCGCCTTGTCTTCGATCTTAACCTTCTTAAAGTCGCATGCCTTGACCAAGGCGTCGTTCCAGTCGTTCGACGCGTTGAAAAAGTACAGGATCGTCGAACCAAGTTCGAGCCACCAGATGTGCGTTTTGCTTGGGTCGATCAACTCGCGACCTAGTGTACCGAACGACTCCACGCGGGAGTCGGGGTCCGCCGCAAGCATCTCGCGGACCACAGGCTTAAGCGTATAGGTGTATTGCAAGACCCCGTTCTGCTGCTCAGCTTTCTCATCGATCAAGCCTGCCGCGACCATCTCATCGCAAGCGTCGGCCACATCGCGCGAGTACGGCCCGAAGTGATGAAGTGTGTACCGGCAATCCAGTGGACATCCCGCCTGCTGCAGGAAAAACACCACCTTCTGCAGCCGCTTGCGCCCCTGCAGGCCCTCGTCACCCGCCCAGGACAACAGCGTTGCAAGTTGAAGTCGATTCATGTCACTCACCTCCTGCGGTCACCCGATACCGAGGTCATAAAGACCGTACAGCATCCTACCATCGATCTAAGTGCCTTCAAATGATCAAAACAGACAAAAGTATGACGCGGTCTTGGATGCCCGTGCGGTGTTCATACTTCAAGCCGCGAAGTTTCTCGATAAGCTCTTCTTCCAGTTGCCGTTCGGGCGAAGTCATTGCGACCTTTAAATTGATTGTATCTGACGTTCGGTGCGTGTCCCCATTTGACTGTGGGCAGGCGCACCTGTCAAAGAACTGCATGACGAACAAACGGCGAGCGGAAAACGTGCGGGTCGTCGCCCGGCGGCGGGCATCCTTGCATCCCGCGGCGGCACGCCGCACCACCCGTCGCGAAAGCAACCGGGGGGCAACGCCGGGCGACTCCGGGACCCGCATGTTTTCCACGGCAGATGGGCGGGAGACGCCGAACGGGCTGACTTGATCGTGTTACGACGACAACCGCAGAGCCATGGTATAATCCGCAAAGGAGAGTGCATGACGATCAAGGCGATCCTACGCGACGGCCGCATCCAGCCGCTCGAGCCGCTTCCGCCTGATTGGACGGAAGGACAGGAACTTGTGGTCGAAGAGCCGGAATCGGTCGAGGCGGAAGCACGGATCAATCAGTGGACGAAAGAATTGGATCAGGCCACGGCCCAGATCCCGACCGAGGAACATGATCGCTTCCTCCATGCACTCGATGAGATCGAGCGCGCGAGCAAGGACGCCGTCCGCCGGGAGTGCTCGGTCAAGGCTACCGTGTTCTCTTGAAGGAAAACTTTACAGAAACTCTACTCGACCCTGCATGGCCTGCGGCGGCAGGCGGCCGGCGAGCGCGAGCAGCTTGAGTAGCAGTTGCCCGACTTTGTACTTCTGCCCATGGCAGTAGGTGAGGCCGGCGTGCGGCGCGCCCGCGCTGGCAAGACGCAACATGTCAGCATCATGGCTGATCATCACGCGCGATTCCCGGAGCGCGTAGGCCAGCTGGTCCTCGTCCGTGACCCCGCGCAGCCCGGCCTCTTTCGTGGTGGTGACGTCGAAACCGCGCCGCCGCAGACCCAGCGCGACGGCCTCCGACACGTTTTCGTCCGTATGAAACCTCACGGCTTGGCCGGCCCCGCCTCTTCGGCCAGCTTCTGTTCCAGCGGGCCGGGGCCGAGCTTGCGGCGGAGGTCCTGGGCGAAGCGCTCATCTTCCGCGGCGGTTCGCTCGATCTCGTCGCGGTTGTCGTAGTAGTAGGCGAGTGCCGCGTGAACGTCGGCGAGCGTCAGGCTGGGCAAATCGGCGAGGATCTCATCGGGCGAGTGCCCGGATTGGGCAAGCGATGCAATGTCCCAAACGCGAATGCGCGTCCCGGCAATGCACGGCTTGCCGCCGCACACGCCCGGCGTACTGAGAACATGCTGTCTGGGCTGGGCGACGGAGACAATACTCATGCTTACAGTGTATCCGCCTCGGGCCGCGGGGGGAATCGGACGCCGCACTAGGGGGCTGTCTGACCTGACCGATCAGAGGGGCAGGATTCATTCCTCCGCATCCCTCGTCATCGCTTTGGTCCCAACTGCCGGTAACCCGGATGCACGCCCGGCGTAAGTCCCTGCTGGCGGCCGATGCGGGAACATAACTCCGCCAACGTGGCCCGCTCGTCCTTGCTCAGGGCGGCGCAGAGGTCGCGCTCGTGCTCTGTCGCGATGCGGGCGATGTCGCCCAGTATCTGCTTGCCGCGGGGGGTGAGGTGCAGGGCGTAGGTGCGGCGGTCGTCGGGGCTGGGGACGCGCTCAACTAATTCTTTTTGCTCCAGTGTATCGATCAGCGCCACCATGCGGCTGGGCAAGACCCCCAGGTGCTCGGCGAGCGCCTGCTGGCTGATGCCCGGGGCGGAGTTGATCTTCATCAGCAGGCCGGAATCGGGGGGGGAAAGGCCGATCGCCGACAGGCGCTCGCCGAAGCGGCCCGTGGCGTGGGCGCCAAGTTGCGACAGTAAGAAGCCCAGCCCCATCGGGCCGCATCCACCCGCTTCGCGATTTTTCGGTCCATGTTCCACGGATAAATAGTAGCATTTTCAAATCGTTCGTGCTATGAATGATTCTGTTGAGAAATAATTCATTGCCGTTCGCGGCAGGGAGCCTCCCATGACCACTGCGGTTTCTTCCGTCCCCGCCCGCACCCGATTCGGCGACTGGCTGGGGGCGGCGTATGTCGCCGTCATGGCGGCGATCTTCCTCATCGGGTGGGGGTTCGACATTCAATCCTTCGTCTGGTTTCTCGCGACGCTCGCGGCGTACCTTGTCATGACGGTGCTCTTCATGGTCTGGTGGTTCACGCGGCGGGCGTTTACCCGGAGCCAGCGGCTCATGGCCTTCGCCGGGGCGCTCCTGCTGGGCGTGTTGGTCGGGTACGTGAGCGCTCGCGCGATCAGGCCGCCGATCTATTTGTTCTTGTTCGGCCTGCCGATCGTGCTGGGTGTGTGGGCGGTCTGGATTCTGGCGACGACGGGCCGCGGGGGGCGCTTGCGATTGGGCGGGCTCTTGGTCTGCCTGATGGCGGCCTGGAGCCTGTTCCTCCTGATTCGTGTAAACGGGATACAGGGGAACATGCGCGCCGATCTTCATTGGCGCTGGACGCCGACGGCGGATGAGTTGTATCTCGCCGAGCACCCGGCGCAGACGGCCGCCGCCACGACGCTGCCGGGGGGGAAGCCCCTTGCACTTCGGCCCGGCGATTGGCCGGGCTTTCGCGGCCCCGAGCGCGACGGAATTGTCCGCGGGCTGAGCATCGCGCTCGATTGGCCGCAGTCGCCACCCAAGCTCCTCTGGCGGCAGCGCGTGGGGCCGGCGTGGTCGTCGATGGCGGCCGTGGACGGCTGCGTGTTTACCCAGGAGCAGCGGGGCGAGCGCGAGGCGGTGGTCTGCCGCGATGCGCTCACGGGGCGCGAGGTGTGGGTGCATGATGAGCCGGCGAGATTCGACGAACCGACCGCCGGCCCCGGCCCGCGGGCCACGCCGACGTTTGCCGGCGGGCGGATCTACGCGCAGGGCGCGCTGGGAACGCTGAACTGTCTCGACGCCGCGAGCGGCCGGCGGATCTGGTCGCGCGACATCCGCGCCGACTCCGGCGCGGCGCTGCCGCTGTGGGGATTCTCCAACTCGCCGCTGGTCGCGGGTGACCGCGTGATCGTCTTCGCCGGCGGCGAGGGAAAGAAAGGGCTGCTGGCCTATCCACTGGACGGCGGCCCGCCGCTCTGGACCGCGGATGCGGGGAAGGTCAGTTATGCGTCGCCGCAACAATTCGATTTCGGGACCGAGCGGCAGATTCTGATCTTTACGAGCGAAGGGCTCTTCGCGGTCGATCCCGCGACGGGCGGCGTCCGCTGGCAGTTTCCAATCGAGCGCGCGGTCGGTGTGCCTTCCGTGCTCCAGCCTTGCCGCGTCAGCGCCGACTCGCTGGCTATGGGGAACGGCGCGGTGTTCGGCGTACAGTCCGTCCGTGTCTCGTCCGATGCCCGCACGGCAACGCGCGCGTGGGCAACCCCGCGCGTGAAGCCCGCGTTCAGCGACATGGTCTATCACAACGGCTGCATCTACGGCTTCGACGGCACCGTCTTCTGCTGCGTAGACGCCACCACCGGCAACCGCCGCTGGCGCGATGGCCGCTACGGCGCG
>JAQGHP010000175.1 GCA_028288775.1 Phycisphaerales bacterium
CCCATGCCGCTGATGACCACCAAGCCGATGTTCGACCTCGCCTACGACGGCGGGTTCGCGGTCGGCGCGTTTAACGTGAACAATATGGAGCTCGCTCAGGCCATCCTCGACGCCTGTGCCAAGGAAAAGAGCCCGCTCATCCTTCAGATCAGCAAAGGCGCACGCAAGTACGCCAACATCCGCTACCTCAAGGCGATCATTGACGCCGGAGTGGCCGAGTACCCGGAATTGCCCATCGCCGTCCATTGCGATCACGGCGACACCATTGACCTGATCAACACCTGCGTCAAGGACGGCTACACTTCCGTCATGATCGACGGCAGCCACCATCCCTACGAAGAGAACGTCCATCTGACTGCCGAGGCTGTGAAGGTCGCGCACGCCGCGGGCGTGGTGGTCGAGGCCGAATTGGGCATGCTCGGCGGCATCGAGGAAGACGTCGTCGGCCTCGACGCGGAGGAGTACGAGAAGAACGTCGAGAAATTTTTGACCGACCCCAATGAGGCCGCCGACTTCTACAAGCGCACCGGCATCGACAGCCTCGCCGTCGCCATCGGCACCAGCCACGGCGCGTTCAAGTTCAAGCACGAGGCCAAGCTCGCCTTCAACCGCATTGAGCAGATCATGAAGACCTGCCCGGGCCTCCCGCTGGTCATGCACGGCAGCTCATCCGTCCCGCAGGAGTTTATCGACCTGGTCAACAAGTATGGCGGCGCGATGCCCAACGCCAAGGGCGTGCCCGAGGACCAGATCGCCATGGCCGTGCAGAAGTACGGCGTGTGCAAGGTGAACATCGACACCGACCTGCGACTGGCCCTCACGGCCAAGATCCGCGAAGTCTTTGCCACCAAGCCCGCCGAGTTCGACCCGCGCAATTACCTCGGGCCTGGCCGCGAAGCCATCACCAAGATGGTCCAGCGCAAGCTCCACGTGCTCAACAGCGCCGGCAAGGCCGACGTGATCAACAAGCAGTGGGAAAAGCTCGGCAAGCCGATGCCGGCGTACTACGGCAAGATCAAGGCCGCCTGAAGCCTGCGTGTTGTTGTGTAAGAGACAAAGTAGCAGGGCACGCTCGTACAGGGCGTGCCCTGTTTCGTTTGGTGGGGCGGCGGCTGAATTGTTCTTTCCCCGCATGCTGACGATTGGTATCTTTCCAACCCCGCGGTTGTCTGTGCGGGGCGGGCGATCCGACCGCAGGGGACTTGCAAAGCACGCGGTCACAGGCCCCATCTCACGATAAGGAATCAACCCATGGCTGTCTGGTATTACAGCATTGACGGTGCGCAGTCCGGCCCGTGTGAAGAAGCGCAGGTGAAAGCGCTCGTGGGCAGCGGCAAGATCAAGGCGGATGACCTGGTTTGGAAGGAAGGCACCGCCGACTGGGTGCCGGCGGGCACGGTTGTGGAATTGCGCTCGGCGACTCGCCTCGCGCCGCTGCCGGTTGCGCCGATTCCGGTGGGCGCGCCGGTCATCGCGGCCGCGGCCGTTCACGGGCAGCCGATTCAACTCACCTATGCCGCGCCGACCGTTGCCGACATACCGGTGATTGGCCATGACGAGGGGCCGTTCCTGAAACTGGGCAAAATTTTCAGCGTGCCGGGCGGGCGGTGGACGGGGATGGCGATCGTGTCGTCACGGGCGGTGTATTTGATGAAGGTGAGCAAGGCGCAGTCGGGAGCAGCATACGGGGCGGGGGGGCTTGCCGGCATGCTGCTCGCTCAGGCGTTCAGCAAGGTGGACGATGTCCGCACCTGCTCCATGGCGGACCTGCCCCATCCCATTCGCGTCGCACTCGATCCCAAGGACAAACGCGGCAAGTGTGACGTGATCGTGCTGCCCAAGGACGCAGTCTCCCGCGTGAAAAAGGGGTCGATCAACAACCTGATCGCCTTTCATCTGGGGGCGGATCGTTTCAGCGTCACCACCAGCCTTTTCTCCGGCGGAAAGATCAAGCGGTTCATGACCGAATCCGGCTGGGTGCTCAATCAGGACCTCACGCCCACCGCCGACCCGATCCACGGCGTCGGCCTGGGCCGCGAATTCCACGAGATGGGCACGCAGGGGCCGGGCACGGCGAAGCGCGTTATCTACGCGATCGTCGGGGTATTGCTGTTCATCCTCGTGGTCTACCTGCGGACGCTGCGGCATTACTAATCGCACCCTTGTGGTACAGCCTTTCAGGTTGTGAGCGAAGGCTAAGAGCCCGCATCACAATTTGCGGTTTTGGTGCAGCCTTTCAGGCTGCATTCGCAGGCCCAAAACCTGCACCACAAAATACGAATCGCGCACGGTCATTGAATCCGTCTATCATTCTGGCGCACGATCGATACGAAGATGGACCTCCTCCACACCCAAATCTACGGCCTCATCGGCGAAGAGGGGATTGCGCGCATTGTGGCGGCGTTCTATCGACGCGTCCCCGGAGACGACATCCTCGGGAAGATGTATCCGATGGACGATCTGGCCGGGGCGGAGGAACGCCTGCGCGGGTTCCTCATCCAGCGCTTTGGCGGGCCCGACCACTATTCGCAACAGCGCGGGCACCCCCGGCTGCGCATGCGCCACGCGCCATTTCGCATCACCGCCGTCGGGCGCGATCGATGGCTGCGACTCATGGACGAGGCGCTGGCGGAGGTGAATCCGCCCGCCGGGGCGATCATGCCGCTTCGCAAGTTCTTCCAGGACGCCGCCACGTTCATGATCAATCACGCCGACGACTGACGCCAATTCCGAGCGGCAAATTTTCTTATAACTGCTCCCCCTCCGGCTTTGACCAAGGGCGCTCGTCGCGATACATATTTGCGACATCGTCACGGGTTTTTCTGGAGGAATTCATGCGAAATGCGATGCGTTGGGTCGTGGGCGGTCTGGCGATTGGCTTGATGCTTATGGGCATACCGGCCGCGCAGGCTGCGGGTTGGACGGAGCCCAAGGATGGCGCGTTCACCGAAAAACAGCTCACGAACTACATCGACACCATGAAGGAAGTGATGGCGAGCTGGAAGGCCGCGGGCAAAGCGCTGGAAGGGGGGCAAAATGGTTTCGCGGCGGCGGCGGTGCTGGCGCGGACCGACGCGAAGACCAAGGAGGTCATGGCCAAACACGGCCTGGCCGAGGACGAGTACAACTGGCTCTCCGGCAAGGTGTTCGAAGCGTGGGGCGGCGTGATCATGCAAAACGTGTCAGAGGAAGCTGACAAGCAGATGACCGCCCAAACCAAGCTCACCCAGGACAAGATCGCCGCCGGTAAGCAAAAGCTCGCGGCGTACGAGAAGGCGCTCAAAGATGGCCGGCGGGTGCTCACCCCCGAAGAGCGCGAGTCGATCATCAAATCCGCGAAAGACGACCAGCAATCCGCACTGGACGAAGCCAAGCAGCACGCGGATGAGGCGAAGCAACACGCCGATGAAGCCAAGGCGGCAGGCGACGAAGCGGCGAAGGCCGTCGCGGAGGCG
>JAQGHP010000202.1 GCA_028288775.1 Phycisphaerales bacterium
AAGGACCTCCGCCGAAAGTTCCGCGACGCCGCGGAAGCCGCGCCGATCGAGCTGCAGGTGGTGGAAGACGTCACGCCCTATGTCGATGAGGTCTACCCGCTTTATCTCAATGTCTTCAACCGCTCCCCGCTGCAATTCGAGAAGCTGACGAAAGAGTACTTGTGCCGCCTCGGCCGGGAGATGCCCGACAAAGTCCGCTTCTTCATCTGGCGGCAGAATGGTAAGGCCATCGCCCTGAGCGTCTGCCTGCTGCAAGGCGACAGCATCTACGACGAATACCTGGGCTTGGATTACGACGTGGCACTCGACCTGCACCTGTACTTCTACACGCTCCGCGACGTGATCGAATGGGCCATGAAGCACGGCTGCAAGTGGTATTGCAGCAGCGCCCTCAATTATGACCCCAAGCGCCGCCTGAAGTGCGAACTCATGCCGCTCGATTTGTACGTGACGCACACCATGCCCCTTGCCAACGCCGTATTGCGCCGCGTCCTCCCCTGGCTGGAGCCGACGCGGAACGACAGAATCCTGCAAGAGTTCCCGAACTATTCCGAAGTGTGGGGCGGGAAATGACCGACGGCCCGGCGGCCCGCCTTCCAACCCAATCGAACGCCCCCAAACACCGGCCCGCAATCCTCGCGTGGCTGCTCAATCCCTACGTGCAAATTCTCCTCGGCGCGCTGCTCGCCACGGTAGGCGAAGTGCTGCTGGCCAAAGGGGCCAAGCTCGCACCGAGCATCGGCGGCCCGCTGTTCTGGCTCGGGCCACTAGCCTCGCGCTGGACGTGGATCGGGATCGTCGCCTACATCCTGAGCCTGCTGAGCTGGCTCTACGTGCTGCGGTCCGTGCCGCTGAGCGTCGCGTTTCCGCTCATCAACGTCGTGCATGTGTTTGTGCCGCTGGGGGCAAAGATTTTCCTGCACGAGACGGTGCCGCCGCGGTTATGGGGCGGGATTAGTCTTGTCCTCCTCGGCGTGCTGGTGATCGCCCGGCCGCTGATGAAGGCGGAGAAAAAGCTGTGACCTTGCCCGCGATCATCCTCTGCATCGCCTGCCAGTTCTTTCTGGTAGGCGGGCAACTTTTCCTCAAGCACGCCATGCGTGACACCGCCGAGCCGCGTCCCAAATGGGCCGTGGCAAGGGGTCTATTCGCGGGCATCTTCCTGCAAAGCCTCTGGTTTTTTGTATGGGTGAATTTGCTGAAGGACAACAAGCTCAGTCACATCTTCCCCTTCGAGGGACTGAACCCCGTACTGCTGGTCCTGGCGGCGTGGCTGTTTCTTAAGGAGCGGATGACCATCGATTCGTGGGTTGGAATCCTGCTGATCTGCGCGGGTATCTTCCTCGTGTCAAGTAGCTGACGGACACCGCGTTAGCCCCGGAGGGGCGTAAGACCTTAGCCCACGGCGCAAGCCGTGGGAAAATAGAAGAAGCAACCAACCAGCCCCGGAGTGGCGTAAGAAGCGCGGCGGGGAATTGAATGCAAAGTGCAAAATGCCGAAGTCAAAATGAGACGCGGCGGATCGTCGTGCTTGGCAAGCCCCTGCGACCGTTCTTCATTTTGTATTTTGCACTTTGCATTGAGCCCCTCTGCTGAGCCGCGCTTCTTACGCCCCTCCGGGGCTGAATTCTTGCATCGCATTTTCCCACGGCTTGCGCCGTGGGCTAAGGTCTTACGCCCCTCCGGGGCTGGGATCGGTAAGCGCCGGCCAGATCGTTTCCAATGATTGCCGATTGATTCGCCGAGCCTTCGCGTCATCCGGCTCGGCGATCTTCGGATGGTCCCACTTACCCGCCAATCGCTGGAAGGAACGTGCGTACGCCTGCGGCGAATATGCGCCGCATACATCCCCGCCGACGATCTTCGCGTTCGCGCGAAGCGCCCCGACCGCCCACGCCACATCCTCCGCGGCGAACAATCCGTTTTCCCAATTGGTCACCGCTTCCTCGGCGCGAAGGCAATCCATGTCCACCGTCACATAGACGTCGCGACCGGCCAGCCCCTTTGCGAATTGCTCGAATCGCCCGCGCCAGTTTTCTCGCGTCATGCAGTCGAATCGTGTTTGCACCGCGGGCGGCTGTCGCTCGGCCCAGGCGTTTACTTGCAGCGTGCCACGACGCAGCGCGGCGCGGTCTGCGAAAAGCCGTGAGGGGAATCGCAGCTCGAAGTTGCCGCAGCCCCAGACACTGACGCGCTCGACGCGGCCGGTGGCGAGCGTGCGGGCGGCCCATCCGCCGCACGCCCAGTAGGGGGGACGCACGTCCCAGTCCGGGTGATTGTCGAAGGAGACGAGCGTGACCGGCCCCGGCCCGATCCGCCGGAGCAGTTCGCCCGCCAGGTGGTGGAAGTCACCGGAGCCGTAGAGAACGAAGGGGGCAAGATCGTGTTCGACTTCGCGGTAGAACGCTTTGACGTCCTTCTTGCGCGCGATGTAGCGGAGCCGCGGGCCCCAGTCCCGCGCGTCGCGCTCCGGCAGGCCGAGGACTCCCTTTTCCCAGGCGTCGTCAAGATTCAAATGGACGGCGTTCAGGTCAAAAACTTTCTCCCTCTTCCGCGTGCTCGGCGGAGAGGGGACCGGAAAGTGCAAAATCGAGCCCTGGCCCATGATTGAGTTAGCCGGGCTCTACCACGGCTTGATTCGTCATGGGCGAGGCGTATGGTATCGGGGAGAGGCCTAACCTGTGAGAGTCAAAACCAATTCACTGCTTTTCGCGCATTCGCGGTGGGACGTGGTCCCCGCCCTGGCGGGCGTCGCCCATTTCGCGTTCGTGTTGTTTTTGTTCTTCGCGTTCAAGCGGCTTTCATGGTGGGCGCTGATCCCGCTGGGGCTGGTTTATTCCGTCAGCATTTCCTGGAACGTCAACGGCGTCTCCCACAATTTCCTGCATAACCGCTTCTTCCGCTCCGCGATTCTCAACCGGATTTACAGCATCCTCGAATCCGTCACCTGCGGATTTTCGCAGGTCCTCTACGAGGACATCCATCGCCGGCACCACATGGGCAATGCCGATCTTCCCGACGAGAAGGGCAAGACCATCGATCCGCTCTCCATCTACAAGCACGGCCACGACGGGCATCCCGAAAATCCCTGGACATACGTTTTTATTTCCTTCTTCCGCGACGACCCGCGCGAGGCGTTCGACAGCATATCCCGCCGGAACAAGTCCGAAGCGCGGTGGGGAATCGTGGAGATCGCAATTTTCGTTGCGTTTTTCACAACGCTCGGCGTGCTGAATTGGCGGTTCATCCTCTACTTCTTGCCGTTCTGGTATTTGGGGCACTGCCTCTCGTACCTCAACGGGTATTATCTGCATTTCGGCGGCAACCCGGACGTGCCGATGGCCTGGGGAGTCAGCTCGTATCACCGGCTTTACAACTGGCTCTGGTTCAACAACGGGTATCACGCCGAGCACCACTATCGGCCGCGGCTGCACTGGACGCAGATGAAGGATTTGCACCGGGAGATCGGCCCGCAGCAGGAGGCGGTGGGTGTGCGGGTGATCCGCCCGCCGCACGCGCTGGGGTTCCTCGATCCCGACCTTCCGTCGCGCGATGAGGCGGGGGTCGCGACGAAGGCCGTCGCCGCCATGCCAGCGGAATGATGCGGATTCCGGTTAGTGGAAACACCCGATCGAATTATTCCCGTAACTTCGGAGCCGCCCCGGCTCTGAAAACCGGTGGAGCATTTCACGTTACTCGCCCGCGTTGCCCGCATCTCCCCGGCCGGCGAACCGAACGCTGGGCACCATTCCCCGCTTGCTCGTGGCCATGAAGTCGAGAATTTCCTGCACCTCGGGCGTCGCCGGCCCGAGGGCGCGGATGGCGGCGACGGCGTCCGTGGCGGTGCGGTGGGTGTGCAGGCATTGGAACGCCGCCCGCACGGCGTAGATCGCTTCCCGCGGCATCCCCGACCGCCTGCACCCGACCGCGTTGTACCCTTTCAGCCCCCCATACCACATTGCCGCGTAGGGCGGCACGTCGCGCGAGCAGCCCTGCAAGCCCCCGATGATCGCCACCCGGCCCACCCGGCAGAATTGATGGATCGCGCACCCGCCGCCCAGGAACGCCCGTTCGCCGATGCGGCATTGCCCGCCCAAAAGTGCGCCGTTCGCGAGGATCACCTGGTCGCCAACGACGCAGTCATGCGCCACGTGGCTCGCCCCCATCAGCAGGCAATGGCTCCCGATCCGCGTCGCGCTTTCCCGGCCGGCCTTCGTCGAGCGGTGGATCGACGCGCCTTCGCGGATGATGGTTTGCTCGCCGACTTCCAACCAAGTCGGCGGTCGATCGGGCTGGCTCAGGAACGTCAGATGCTGGGGGTCAAGCCCGACGTACGCCGCGGGGCCGATCTGGCAGCGGGCGCCGACCACCGTCGGCCCTTGGATGACGCTGTGCGGATGAACCACCGTCCCCGAGCCCAAGGTCACCCCGGCGCCGATGATCGCGTAAGCTTCGATCTGGACGTCGTCGGCCAGCTCGGCCCGCCGGTCCACGATCGCGGTGGGATGAATCGTCGCCATCGCCGCTATTCTGCGCGGCGGCGCGAGCGGATCAACCCCTGGGTCCGCCTACGGTCGCAGGGAGCGGCGGCGGGCAAGAGTGCGCCTGTCCGCAAGAGCCCGCCGTGCAGTGGGGAATATCGCACGTTCACGCCAAACCCATCGCGGGAATATCGTCAAGAGGCATGGAACCCGCCGACAGCCTGCCCCGAGCCCCGCGACGTCCGATCCCCGTTTGGGCGAAGCCCCTGGCGGCAATCTTCGTCTGGGGGGCCGCCCTCTACCTGCTGCTGAACTTTTTCGGCTCGGTGAAGATGGTGCTGCTGGATTTTCTGGCGGCGTGCGCCTTGGCGGCGATGCTCCGGCCGCTCACCGATCGCATGCCCGGGCCGCAATGGCTCCGCGGGGCGGTCGTCGGATTGGGCTTCATCGTGGTCGTGGCGGCGGCGCTCGCCGGGCTGGGTTGGCTGCTGGCCAAGCCGGTGGAAAAGCAGATGGCGCAGTGGCCCGAGCTTCGACAGCATCTCGACCGGCTGCTCGAATCGATCGGCCAGCGCTTCGGCCTGCATAACCTGACCGTCGGCACGTTGCTTCACCGCTTCGCAACGTTCGCCACCGGCGGCTCCTCGGGTGAAGGGGCTTCTCCCGCGGCGGGCGTTGCCGGGGCGGCCACCCGCGTCATTTCTCACACCGCCGAATTTGCCAGCGACCTCGGCGTCACGCTCGCCCTCGTATTTGTCGGAAGCGTGTATCTGCTCATCGAGCGCCGGGGCCGGCTCACTGAGCCGCTGATCCAAATGGTCCCCATGCCCCGGCGGGCGGATTTGGGCGGATTCTTCGCGGACCTCGAACCGCAATTGCGGGGGTGGCTCGTCGGCGTGCTGTTTAGCATGGCGATTATCGGAGGTTTGTCGTGGCTGGGGTATTGGATCGTCGGACTGCAATTCGCGCTGCCGCTCGCCATTTTCGCGGGGGCGGCGGAGATCGCGCCCAACATCGGCGCGCTGACCGCGACGGCCGTCACCGCCCTCGTCGCCGCCACGCAAGGCCCGGGAATTTTGGCAGGCGTGCTGGTCGTCCATAGTATTACGCTGTTCATCGAAGCCCACTTCATCACGCCGCTGATCATGCGGCGGGCGGTTGACATTCCGCCGGTCGTGACCATCTTCAGCGTGGTCCTTTGGGCCCAGATCCTGGGCTTCGGCGGCTTGATCCTCGCTATTCCATTGGACCTTCTTATCTGGACGGCTCTCGACCGCTTCGTGCGGCACAGCCACGCCCCCAACTTCGTGCCCGATGCGCCGAGATCGGTTCCATCTCTCGCCCGGGAAGAGGGGCCATGAGATGGGCCGGGCGCTCATCCTTCCGTTCCCTCCTCCGGTACGCCGGGGGCGGGTTAGGGAGGGGGGCGGGCGGGGAGAGTTCAAGGGTTCAATGGTTCAAGGGGCATGAGCGCTTGAACCCTTAAACCTTTGAACCTTCTCGCCCCCACCCCTGCCCTCCCCCGGCGTACCGGAGGAGGGAGACAAGACCTTGCCGAAACTGCCACCCAACCGGGAGAAGGAGCCGGGTGGCCTTCGCCTTGATCTCACTACCGCCGTCTCATACCCTGCCATGAACAGCTCTATGAGCACCGCGCCCTCCCCCATCCCGACCGATCCGCCGAGGGACGATGCGGCTCGTCCCGCGCCGCCGCGCGGGGCGGAGCCGCAGCTTTCGCCCGCGATGCGGCAATACCAGCAGTTCAAAACGCAGCACCCGGGGTACGTGCTGTTTTTCCGGATGGGCGACTTTTACGAGATGTTTTGGGAGGACGCGAAGACTGCCGCCAAGACGCTGGGCGTCGCACTGACGAGCCGCAGCCGCGGGGGCCTGGGCGCGGAAGACGCGATTCCGATGGCGGGCGTGCCGTTCCATGCGGTCGAGAGTTACCTCCGCAAGATGATCGCGGCGGGGCACAAGGTCGCGATCTGCGAGCAGATGGAAGACCCGGCCCTCGCCAAGGGCGTGATCCGGCGCGAAGTCGTCCGCCTGATGACGCCCGGCACGCTAACGGACGATCCGCTGCTCGATGGCCGCAGCGAGAACTTTCTTGCCGCGGTGGCGTTCCATGTGACCAAGACGGATGGGTACCGCGCGGGCCTCGCGTGGGTTGATCTGTCCACTGGTGCGTGCGTCGCGGCGAGCGGGTCGGAAGGGCAGATGCTCGATGAAATCGCCCGCCTGCACCCGGCGGAAACCATCGTGCCCGAGATGCCCTCGGGACGGCCCCATGAAATCGGGGACCGCATCGCCGCGTTAGGAATCAAGGCGGTAACGGCCCGGCCCGGCTGGCAGTTTACGCCGCACCACGCGCGCGAGCAGATCCAGCGCCAATGGCAGGTCAAGACGGCGGGAGGCTTCGGTTTTTCCGACGACGACCCGGCGGTATTCGCCACCGCCGCGGTGCTCAGTTATCTGGAGGAAACGCAGAAGACGGGCCTCGCCCATATCCGCCCGCTGCGCCGGCATGTCGTTGAAGATCATCTGAGCATCGACCCGGCGAGCTGGCGCAGCCTGGAGATCGATCGCACCGTCCGCTCCAACACCGTCGAGGGCTCGCTGCTATCGGCGATCGAGCGCACGCGCACCAGCATGGGCGGCCGCCTGCTGCGGCAATGGCTCCGCTACCCCTTGTGCGACCTGGAGCATGTCACCGCCCGGCAGAATGCGATTGCGGCTTTCCTTGAATCACCCGCGGCGCTGCGCGCCGTCGTGGAGAAGTTGGACAACGTCTGCGACATCGAACGGATCGTCGGCCGCATCGCGGTGGGGCGGGCCGGGCCGCGCGACATGGCGGCGCTGGGCAAGTGCGTGCAATCACTGCCGGGGTTGCTCGACCACCTTCAATCCCTCGCCCGCGCGGGTGACATCGCGCCGGAGTTGGAAAAGCTCCGTGGTTTTTGCGCAGCGCAGGCGGCGTTCCTGGTCGGGGCGATCAAGCCGGAGCCTGCGCCGCACCTGCGGGACGGGGGCGTGATCGCGGACGGGTTCGATCCCGAGCTCGACCGCCTCCGCGACGTCGGGACCAATTCCAACCAGTGGCTCGCGAAGTTCCAGGCACGGCTCGCGGGTGAATCGAACATCCCGTCGCTGCGCATCGGCTTCAACAAGATCTTCGGCTACTACATCGAGGTCACCGACTCGCACCGCGCCAAGGTTCCCGCCGACTGGACGCGCAAGCAGACGGTGAAAAACGCCGAGCGCTACATCACCGAGGAGCTGAAAAAGTTCGAGGAGGAGGCGCTGGGGGCGCAGGACAAGGCGGTAGCGCTGGAGTTGGCGCTGTTCGAGCAGGTGCGGCAGACATTGCTGCCACACGTCGGGGCATTCCAGGAACTGGCGCACGGCCTGGCGCGGGTGGACGTGTTGGCGGGCCTCGCGGCGCTGGCCGCCGAGCGGCGATATTGCCGGCCCGCGGTGGTCGAAGAGCGGGTGCTGGAAATCGTTGACGGCCGGCATCCCGTGCTCGAGCAGCAACTGGGCAGCGAGTTCGTCGCGAACGACACCCGGTTCGCCGCGGACGAGTCATTGTCGCTTATCACCGGCCCCAACATGGCCGGCAAGAGCACCTATATCCGCCAGGTGGCGCTCATCAGCCTTCTCGCGCAGATCGGCAGCTATGTCCCAGCGAAGAGCGCGACCGTCGGCCTGATCGACCGCCTGTTCACCCGCATTGGCGCGAGCGACGAACTGCACACGGGCCAGTCCACCTTCATGGTCGAGATGACCGAGACGGCGAACATTCTCAACAACGCCACCGACCGAAGCCTGGTGATCCTCGACGAAATCGGCCGCGGGACGAGCACGCTCGACGGCTTGAGCCTGGCGTGGGCGATCGCCGAGCACGTCGCGGCGAACGTCCGCTGCCGCACGCTTTTCGCGACGCATTACCACGAGCTGACGGATCTGGCCCAGCTGTTCAAGGGAGTGAAGAATTTGAACGTCGCCGTGCGCGAGTGGGAGGATCAGGTCGTCTTTTT
>JAQGHP010000228.1 GCA_028288775.1 Phycisphaerales bacterium
GGCGCGGCTTGGAGGAATGGTTCAACACCAAGGGCACAAAATTAGGCGAGGATGACCGCCTGTTCATCTACTTCACCGGGCACGGCGGCGCGGGGAAGCCGGAGGAGAACACCACCATCAGCATGTGGTGCGAGCAGCCGCTGACCGTTACGGATTTCACTAAACTGCTCGACAAAGTCTCGCCCAAGACGCAAGTCGTGCTGATTATGGTGCAGTGCCATTCCGGCGGGTTTGCCAACGTCGTTTTCAAGGACGGCAAGCCGGGGCCAATGCTTTCGCCGGCCCGGCGGTGCGGATTTTTCGCCACCACCTTCGACCGCAACGCCGCGGGCTGCACCGCCGACACCGTCGAGGAGGATTACAAGGATTACTCGACCTATTTCTTCGCCGCCCTGGGCGGCAAAACGCGCACGGGCAAGCGCGTTTCGGGGTGTGACCTCGATGGCGACGGCCACGTGAGCTTCGCCGAGGCGCACGCGCACGTGCTGCTCCATTCCGACACAATCGACATTCCGGTCACGACGTCGGACATATTGCTGCGGCAATTCAGCGACGTGACGAAACCCTCACTGGTTTCAGTTGATGCGCCGTACTCGGATTTGCATGAGCGCGCGACGCCGTTGCAGCGGATCGTGATGGAGTCGCTGTCGAAGGAGTTGGGGTTGTCCATGCCGGGTAGGGCGGCTGAATCCGTGCATCTCGCGGAGATGCTGGACGCTCAACGGAAGAGCGCGGAGGCCGAAGCCCACAAGCGCAATGAGGAGCGAGGGAATCTCGCTCGCGAGATGCGGTCGCGCCTATTGCGGCGATGGCCCGAATTGTCCAATGCGTGGCACCCGCGCGTGGCGGAGCTGATGCAAAAGGAGGGGGCGGAAATCCAGCAGGCGGTCGAGTCGGACAGCGCCTACCCGCGCTGGGAAATCGTCCGCCGGGAGGCAGACGAACTGGACAACAAGGCGATGGCCCTGGAGCGGAAGTGGGCCAAGTGCAAGCGGCTCACACGGACACTCAAGTCGGTGGCCCTAGCCGCGAATTTGGAAAAAGTTGCTTCGCCGGAAGTGGTGGAGCGGTATCACCAACTGCTGGTCGACGAGGCAGGTACGCTGGGCCCGGCGGTGGATGGGAAGTAAGCATATTGTGGCACGGATTTTCCCCCGCGCGAGGTGCGTGAAGAGGCGGTAACCGCTCTTTCTCTCACGCACTCCGCACGGGTTGAAAACCCGTGCCACAAGACACGAATGCGCTTGGCGCGCTTTATTTGCCAGCCTGGGGCGGATGCGGCTTCAAATCCTGCTGGGCTTCCTGGAGGGCCAGGACCGCGTAGGCAGTCGAGAGAATCGGCTTGTTTTCCATCCACTTTTGGGTGCCGACCCAACTGCCGTCGGGGGTTTGGTCTTTGGCGAGTTTCTCAATCAGCTCGACGCGCCAGTCGTGCTTGCCGCCCTTGGGGTCGGTGATGACGGGCTCGCCGTAGGCGCGGAGGGCGCGGGCGAGGGTGTGATAGTAGTAAAACAAACCATAGTCCGCGGCCTTGGGGTCCTTGGGGTTGGCGAACTGGATGCCGGGGTTCTGGTCGAGCGTCCAGTTTTTACCGATCCAGGACCACGCGGCTTTCACCCGGGCGTCGTCCTTGGTGAGGCCGGCGTAGATCATGCTCTTGAGGCCGGCGTAGGTCATCGAGCCGTAGCCGCGGAGCATGCGGCGGCCGTCGGGGCCGGTGTATTCGCCGGCCTTGGAAGCGCCGCCGTCGGCGGGGGTGTAGACGAAGCTGCCATCGTCGCCGGCCCATTTTTGGTCGTTGGTTTCCGAGTTGTTTTGAGCGCGGGTGATGAACTTGAGGGCGGCATCGTACGCGGGATCGCCGGGCTTCAGGCCGGCGTCGTGGAGGGCGTCGAGCGCGGTTTGGGCGTTGCTGAGGTCGGGCTGCCCGCTGTGGCCGTAGCCCCATCCGCCGTGACGGGGGTCGGAGGAATCAACCTTTTTCGTCTGGTCGGGCACGCCCTGGATTTTGTCGGTCCATTCCAGCGTGCGGAGGTAGGCGACGGCCTTGTCCATCGCGGGCTTGTATTCGGGAGACTTGGAGCTGGCCAGGGCGCTGGTGGCGATGGCGGTGTTATACGTCGCGAGGAAATCGGCGGAGATGCTGCCGTCTTCCTTTTGATGGCTGAGCAGATTGGCGAAGCCCTTCTTGATGAACTCCTGATCTGCGCCGTACTTGGGGTCTTGCACGAAGGCATTGAGGACGATGGCGGTGATGGCGGGGGGGTCACCCACGCCCTGCCAACTGCCATCCGGCTTTTGCTGGGTCTTGAGGTATTCGAGGCCCTTTGCGATCTCTGCCTGCACCACGGCGGCCGGGTCCTGCTTCGCCGCGGCAGGGGCGCTCGACGCCGGGGTTTCCGGGGCGGCCATTAATAGCGCCGCGGCGCTGAGCGTGGTAGCCGCGGCAAGCGCCGCGGCGATGAGTGCGTGGTGCGGGCGTTTCATGGAAGGCTCCTCAAAATCGGCAGACGAAAGAACAACGCGAACATTGCGTCGGGACGATGATGCTACACCCCCGGGGCAAATATTGCACAAGGATGGCGGGAGCCCGGCGCGTTCTTCTAGACCAGGCGCCGCGGACGTAGCCGAAACGAATTGCGATTGTACATCGGTCCTCGCATCGCTAGATTCGCCGACGGCGGGCGGGCGGGAGGGCATAGACTTATCGGACCCGTCGCGGCGTGCATGATTGCCCGAAAAACGCCGCATTTGCTTTGCCGTTCGGCTGAAACTTCCCCGGAGCGAGCGCGTGTCAGTGGATGAGAGCAGCCCCGATCCCCAACCCCCCGGCCCGCAGGCGGACACGGCCGCTCTCTTCGAGCAGGCGGTGCGGACGCACTCGCGGCGGCTGCTGGCGATCGCACGCTCCATTGCCGGGAACCGCGCCAGTGCCGAAGACGTGGTTCAGCAGGCCCTGGCGAATCTGTTCGAACATCGAGCCCGCTACGACTGGCGCGAGCCCGGCGGCCTCATGCGGCGGGCGGTGGTCAACGAGGCCCTGCGCATCCTCCGCCAGCCCCGCATGACGATGGTCGCCGATGATCATCCGGGCCATTCGTCGCTGCCCGACGGCGGCATGCTCGACCGCGAGACGATCGAGAAAGTGCGGTCGGCGATCGACCGCCTGCCGGAGCATTTTCGGGCGGCGCTCGTGCTGTGCGAGTACGAGGGCATGGCGTACGTGCAGATCGCCGAGGTGCTGGGGTGCAGCGTGCCGCAGGTGAAAACGTGGCTGCACCGTGGGCGCAAACAGTTGGCGCGGATGTTGGAAGAATTTATGAGCCCGGAGAAGTAGGCGGTAGGCAGAAGGCAGAATGAAGACGGGGTGGAAACGAGATTGAATATGGCGAGTGAAACCGATCTGGAAATGCTGGAGGCGTACCTCGACGACGCGTTGTCGGCGTCGGAGGTGGTGGGGCTGGACCGACGGCTGATTACCGAACCCGGGTTGGCCACTGCGTTGCAGACGGTGCGCGGCCGGCGGGCCGTGCGGCTGGCGCTGTTCAAGTCGCACGAGCCGGACGATGCTGCGGCCGAAAAATTCGCGGACGTGGTCATCGCGTCCGCGCGCCGGAGCGCGTGGCATCGGAAAATCGTGCGGGCTTCGCGGGCGGCGGCAACGTTGGCGGCTTGCGTGCTGGTCGGATTCGCGGCGGGTTGGATGGGCCGCGGACACGGGCCGGTCGCCCCGGTCGCTTCGGTCGGGCCTCATCCTGCCAAAGTCGAGGGACACCTGGTGGCCCATGTTCCCAAGCCGGGTGACACGGGCGGGATGTACCAGGTGGCGCTGACGGACGAAAATGGAAACGTGATCGCGGTGCAGAAATTTAATCGTGTCGAAGACGCCCGGCAGTTTGCCGACGACTTGGGCCAGTACCAGGCCCGCCGACAGCAGGTCGAAGAGGGCAGGCCGATGTTGATTTCCGACCGGTTTTAAGCGGGCCGCCAGCTTGGAAGTGGCTTCAGTTTCTTTGTGGCATGGGCGCCTTGCCTATGAACCCGCCGCTATAGCGATAAGACACGGGCGGGCCGCCCGTGCCACGAGAAGTGGGAAACAGTCTCTTAGCAATTGACCGGCCGCTATCGTGAATGGGGCTGTTACTTCGGAGCGCAGGCGATGGAAGTAAACCGATTCAGTCTTCCTCAACACTTCCGGCGCGTCCGGTGCGCAGCGCTCGTCTTGTTCGCGTTCGCTCCGTCCCTTCGCGCCGACCCGCCAGCACCCGCGCCTGGGCCGACGACGCGGCCGATGCTCGAAGTGCTCAATCGTGAAACGCAGGACCTGTACCACGAGGCTCGCCGGGGCGTGGTGCGCGTGCAGTTGCCGCCTTCGCGGTGGATGAACGCCTACGCGATGGCCCCGATGAACCGTTGGGACAAGCTCGACCCGGAAGTGCGAAAGAAGTTGGAGCAGCAGCGGCGCACGGGGGCGCAGGATCCGCAGCCGCGTGTTGCGAAGAACGCTGATGGCGGCGAGACGCCTCCCGCAACGCAAGAGGGCGTCGAGAAGGTGCCAGCGGATGGGCACGGCACGGTCATCTTCGTGCGCCCGCCGACGGACAGCGGCGCGCAGGCACAGCAACAACAGCGCGAGGCCGTGCTGGGCGGCAAGCTCCAGATGGAGATCCGCACGGCGATCCCGTTCACGCCGAACACGGTGGGAATGCTGCTCGACGATGCGGGGCATATTCTCGTTCCCCTCTACGTGGAGCGCGAGGCCGTCGGCGACGGCACGGTGCGCCTCGCCTGGCAGAGCGGCGAAGTGGTAGACGCGAAATTCATCGGCTCGGATCGGCAGACCAACCTCACGCTGCTCCAGGTGAAAAAGACTGAAGGCAAACCCGTCCGCCTGGCCGCGGAAAGGCCGGCGGACGGCTCGCTCGTGCTGTCGCTCGCGCCGGGGGATGCGTCGGGACGCCTGGCCCTCTGGAATGGCGGGCAGCAGGAATATGGGATCATCTTCACCACCGACGGCCGGGCCGCGGGCATCGCACGCTACGGCCAGTTCCTCAGCGGCTCGGCGTGCAGGCTGATTGCCGACCAGCTGGTGCGATTTGGGGCCGTGCGGCGGGCGACGCTGGGCGTGATCATCACCGAGATTCGCAAGGACGACCCGCTCCGTGAGCAGCTTCCGGTGCTGGGCACGCGGACCGCGATGCGGGTGGACGAAGTGATCCCCGGCTCGACCGCCGACAAGGCTGGGCTGAAGCAGGGCGATCTGGTGCTCGCCCTCGCGGGCGAAGCCGTCAGCGACATCCCCAGCCTCGCCGCGGCCATCGCGGCCCGCAGTGGCGAAACCGAGCTGCAAGTGCTGCGCGGGACGGAGATCCTTAAGATTTCGGTGGATTTGCAGCAGCAGAAATAGGCCGGGGTAAATTCGAATTCCGAATCCCCGAAACCCGAATCAAATCTCAAATCCGAATGACGAAATCCGAAGGCGGAATCCACGAAGGAACACGAAAGTGAGCACGAAGGCGCACGAATGAATGAAGACTTCTTCTTCGTCCCCTTTCGAGTTCACTTTCGTGCTCATTCGCGGATTTCCCGGTTTCGGAATTCGAAATTGGTCATTCGGATTTGATTCGGGTTTCGGGGATTCGGAATTCGGATTTCCCGTCTCGCCCACAATTATCGGACTTCCGTTCCCTCCTCGTTCCCGTCTCTTCCGAATCCGCGTTTGGCGATTAACCCACTCCGAGCCCGCGACGATGAAGCAGACGACGCCCTAACGGGGCGACTCTGCGCATGGGAACTCCGAACCCGACACAACTCGATCACGCCGCGGCCATCCGCTCGTGGGAGAGCCGCGCCTGGTGGTTTCGCCGGGTGCTGGCGCGCGTGGGGTTGCAGGGGAAGCTCATCTTCTGCTTTCTCATCGTTCTGCTGGCGACGCTCGGGGGGAGCTTCTGGCTGCTTGCCCGGCAGGGGCGCACGGTGTTCGACCGCGTCGCCGCCGAGCATGCGGCGGAGATGGCGCGGGCGCTGGGATTGGCCAGCGAAACACCCCTGGAACACAAAGACGTTCCCGAGCTGGCGCGGGTCGCCAACGATCTGCTCAAACACCGCGACGTGGCGGTCGTGGCCTTTTACGACGCCTCGGGTGCTCTTCTCACCGTCGCAAGTCCCGACCCTGATCTCGATCCCGCGTTTCTGCCGGACCCCACTCGATACCCTCGCGAGTTGATGCAGCCGTTTCACGGCTCGCTGCCGGCGCTGGGGCAATATGTGAGGATCATCGCGCCGGTGATCGCGTTCGTGCCCGGCCCTAAGTCCGGGGCGGCGGGCGCGGGGTCGCGCGTGGTGGGGTACGTGACAGTCTGCCTGTCGCAGGCGGATACCGATGCGGCCCTGCACCGGG
>JAQGHP010000242.1 GCA_028288775.1 Phycisphaerales bacterium
ACAGAGGCGGGTTTGGCTACGCGACTTCGGAAGATGGTCACATCCGATTCGTAATGATTCCCCTCGCAGCAATGGTACTGGCGACGGCCCTTATTCCGGCCGTTTTCGCCGTACGAAGGTGGAGGCGAGGTCGGAATTGCGCTGCGGGTCGATGTTTGGCCTGCGGCTACGACCTGCGCGCCACGCCCGACCGATGCCCGGAGTGCGGGACGGTGCCCGTTCAAACGCCGTGCCAACCGACCTGACCCAAAATTTGAAACTGACCCACTACCGAGCTTTTCGATGTATTGCAGCAATATAATGACATAGCAGGAATTTTTGCGTAAAGCCTTTTGCTTCCAGTCTTTGCAATCGAAGGCCCGCAGGGTTCATTCCGGGGCTTCTTTGCCTTACATTTCACGACCCGGCCTTGAAACACAAGAGCCGCAAGTATGAGACGGACGTGAAGGAGGTCATGGAGGTGAGGGACACGCAGGAAGCCCGTCTGAGTCGTTCATTCAGTTCCCACAGGGCGGTCCGGTTGCTGTCCCACCGGAGCAGGGAGATCGCCGTAGCGTAATCCACCCATCGATACTCGGTGTGTTCGCCTGAGAGCACGAGGGATTCATCGGGAACTCTGACGGCGAACGATCGCTCGGGGACGACGAGAACCTCTGGGCCCCATTTGTCGTGATCCGCGAAATGATAAGCCGGGATCGTTGAAGACGATTCGAGAGACAGCAGGGGAGTGTCGGGTGCGATGCCCGCCTCCTCGCACATTTCCCTTGAAGCGGCTTCGTCCGCAGTTTCGCCCACGCCGGCGCCGCCCGCGATCCACTGCCAATAGCCTTCATCCCTGCGACGCAGGACGGCGAACACGTAATGTGAACCGGCGTTGCGGTAAGGAATGACGAGAACTTGCAATGGAGCGCGATTCATTCAGCCGCCCGATGGACCTATTACGCCGGACTTTGCGCTGATTTCACCCTCACGTGCTTGATTTGCCAGAGTACCAGCAGTGTTGCGGCCGCGCACAAAAACAGTCCGTCGATCGACACCCGATCTCTCTCCAGTAGCATCGAGCAGGTCATCAAGACCACGATGCCGCTGCCCAGAACGCCGGCGAGGTAAAAGAGGTGGGGCTCGGCACAGCCGACGGCAAAGAAGAGCAATCCCAACAGTAGCCCCAGAATGCACGCCGGTCCATCCGCGATCTGCCCGCCGTTCATTTGGTGATGGTCGGCAATGTAGGTCGAAACCATGAATGAGCCGAGAAGAAATAGCGGCACAAGCCGCCGGCCCCGCGGCCTGGGGAACGGGTAGTCATGATGCAGAAGGAACAACATCCTGGCGAATACCAAAGCCAGGAGAAGTTTCACGGCCGACAGCGGATGCTTCAGATGGGCCAGGGCGCCGACCCCGTTTCCATCAAAGAAGCGGGTGATGACTTTGATGATGAGCACTTCGCAATAGAAGAAGGTGCATATCCAGCCCAATCCCCAGAACGAAAAAATTATTTTACCGACGAGCCGCACGAACAAATGCCCTTTGACGCCCTCTTCACACGGGAGCATGCCGGGCCCCAGATGATAGAGCAGGGCGTTAATCAGGATCGCACCAAGGCATTGAAGCAATACCACGGCGGCGACCGCGCCCCAGGCGGATTGGACCTCTAAATTGTGCATGGCTCTTTCAGCGGTACTCGTGCGCCCAATCGCCGAACACATAGTCTTTAGCGGCCGCGCCGCTATGGCATTGGACGCACGAGGCGATTTTGCCGCTCTCAATTTTGGCGGGGTTTTCGAAGTAGAAGTATTCCCAATCGCCGTGCGTCGGGTCGTAGCCGTGCGGGCGTTTGATCATGCCGCCGACGCCGCCGATGCCTTCGGAGGTCTGCTTTTCCTTGACGACGACGGAACCGACGGGGTACGGCGTGGATGTATGCGTGAACGCGGCCGCCGCGGCGTCGTTCATGTAGATTCTCACCGCGGCGAGAGCGTGCGGGCCCGAATGGTTTTTTTGGGCTTCCACGTACTCCGCTTGGGTCACTCCCCTGCATAGGGAGGCGAAAGTCGGATCGACGAAGACCGCCCCTTTTGTCATTGACCGTAGTTGCTTGTAGCCCTGCGCCACATCGGCCACGCTGAGTTCGGGAGCGGCGTCTGCCGACGGCTTGGTCATGGGGCCGGAGGGATCGCAGCCGCATGCGGCGGCAAGGATGGTCGTGACGACGAAGGCCGATCGAAAAGAGTGCATGGAATGAATTTCGTGAAGCATGCCTGGCACGATACCTCCTCACCGAGCGGGCGGCGCGGGCCCGTTACATTCGATCCATTTCGTCCGCCGATTGCTGCATCATCTTTTTCGCATGGGCTGCACTTTCCTGCTCGCGTTTTGCGATGTCGGTGAGACGGGTGACGATTTGATTGTAACCGGCAAGGTCCTCGGCGGATTTGAAAACCAGGGTGTTATCTTCCACCCTGAACGCGCCAAGCCGGGCGGCCATGAAATCCGCGAGCTTGTCGAACGCATCGAACAACTGCCGCGATAGGGACAGCATCTCGTTCTCATTTGCCAGGGAAGTCCTTCGGCTCTGCCAATAAGAGGTTGCGAACGACTGCTTCTCCGCCTCGGCGATAGGCATCGCCTCGACGTGCTGGAGGAGGGCCTCACTCGCGGTCCGGCCGCTCGTCTCGAAATCGTCGGTCAACTGCCTGAGCCGCGCTAATTTTGCCCTGAGGGCCGTGAGTTTCTCGGCGGTATCCAGCCGTGCTGGTCGAATAAGGCCGTCACCGATTATGTTCGCCGTGTCGGCGGCGTATTGCTCGTTGCGCCGAGTAACCAATGCGAGATAGGCGCGGCCCTCGTTCGTTAGCAGCGTTTTGGTTTCGGCATTGCTGACGATGCGCTGCGGCGTCGTTTCCTTCCCCGTCGAGGAGCTGCGGGATGTGAAGCCGCGGATTCGATGCTCTCCGATCGCAACGATCGCCATGACAAGGCAGGCACCGAGCGCGAACCCGGTACGACCGACCCATGGCCTGCGGCCGATCAGACGCAATGCTATTTTCGCGACGATGAACCCGATCAGGAACGAGAAGACAAAACTGCCAAAGAAGGCGCCGAGTAATCCGCCGATGGACCTGGCGGGATTGGCCGCGTCGTAGAGTGGCGTCGAGTCTCGGGCGATCCACAGCCCAATGCCCGCGGCCGCAACACAGGTAACCCAGATGACTACATCGCGGTCTTCCGCGTAAGGCCGGTCTCGTGAAGGCAATGGAGCGGCAAGAACCTCGCCAGGCTTGTCTTTTGTTGGCACGGTATTTATCTCCGGGGCGTAGACCCAAGCAGCGTCACGAGTCCCGCGCGAACTATCGGATTTCTGCCTGACATGATACCGCAAATGGTGAGCGAACAAAGAACCGCGTACTACAGTACGCCCCACCCGCAATGAAGCCGGCGAATCGCCTCAGTCGAGTGCAATTTGACGTTCGGCCCCTCACCCTATCCCTCTCCCCCGAGTACGAGGGAGGGGGGACCAGAGCGCCTGATATGGTTGTAGTGTTAAGAGACGGAACGGGAGCATCGAGAGCGTTGCTCCGAGGAAAAGCGATGCGAACCTGGGGCGGAAGGGCATCACCGCGTTTGGATGCACAACAGTTCATCCCCGCTTCTGATAAACAGTTGCTTCCCGGCGAAAACCGGGCAGGCCTGCGAACCTTTGGGGAGCTGATTGCGGGAGATTTTCTCGTAGGTTTGCTTGGCGGCGATGACCAGGCAATCCCCGCCGGTGTTGGTGAGGTAGAGCATACCGTTGGCGAGGGCGGGGCTGGGGTAGGCGAGGGGGCCGCCGGGCTTGGGGTCGCCGGCGGGGGGGAGTTCCAGGGTTTTGGGGTCGGACAGAGGTTTGCCGGTTTTTGCGTCGATCACGTAGTAGAGGGCGGAGGTGGTGAGGGTGAAAAGCAGGCCGTCCTTCAGAACCGGGGAGGCGATGAATTCGCCGTCGAGGGTTTCGTCGAAGAGGCGATTCACTTCGAGCTTGTCAGCGGCCAGGGTCAGTTTCACCGCGGTGAGTTCCGGGCCGACGAAGTAGACGGTGTCGCCATCGGCCACGGGGCTGGCGTATTCCAGGTGGCCCAGGTCCTTCGCCAGCACCTTCCCATCGGAAGCACGCACGGCGAAGCCAGTGGGCGTGACGACCACCGGAGTGTTACCCAAGTCCACAATCGCCGGGGTGCCGTAGGCGGTCTCCACGTCCTTTGCTTCCCAGAGAATTTTCCCGGTCTTGCGGTCCAGGCCATATAGATAGCTCACGGGGGCGATCAATACGTCCCCGGCCAGCACGGGAGATGCGCTGCGGCCGTACGCCGACGTCTGCTCGGCGGAGAGCCAGACGATCCAGTTGCGCTCCCCGCTAAGCGTGTAGGAGGCGACGATGCCGTTGCCGA
>JAQGHP010000281.1 GCA_028288775.1 Phycisphaerales bacterium
AAGATCGGGCCGCCGAAGGCTTCGCCCTCGACGGAGTTGCCGTCGCAACGGCGGGTGACGTGGCGGCCGGTGAAGACGAACTCGAACTTCCCCTTGCCCCCGTCCCCCGGCTCGCCGAAGCAGGCGACGGCGCAGCGCTTGAACCCGCCGTCCTCCTTGTTGTCGTCTTCCACCTGCTTCAAAACTTTGGGCGCGTATTCCTCGGAGTGCATGCTCATGAAAATGTCATGCACGAGCTGCTGCTGGTCGGGCTTGAGCAGGTCCTGGATCGACTTGTCAACGATGAACCAGTTGTTGTCCACCTTGCTGCGGAGCGGATGATCGAAGGGGAAGCAGATCGATTTTTTCTGTTCGTCGCTCAGCGATTTATAGAACTGCGCCGCAAGCGTTTCGGACGCGGGCGCCGCGGCCTTCGCCGCCTCGGCCGCACCGCCCACTCGCGGCAAAGCACCGACGGCGATAATCCCCGAAGCCGCCGCGGTCACCCCCGCGACGCCCGCGGCGGTGGTGCGGAGGAAATCACGCCGGGTGAGGTTCGAGCAATCCGGGCACGCAACAACGCGAGAACGCGGGGACCTGGGCATGGCGGGCTCCTTTTTGGGAAAGTAGTGGAGATCAGCCTACAGCGTTGCCTGCAGAAAGGCACGGGAAAATCCTGTGTCCCTACTGGGAGTGAGGACAGTGCCGAGGGGCTGTGCGCGCGAACGGGCCAATCAGCACAATTCGACGTTCGGCCCCTCACCCTAACCCTCTCCCCCGAGTACGAGCGAGAGGGAACCGGAGCATGGCTCTTTGCTTTCCCACGCTGCTTTGCGTTCTTGGCTTCTTGGCGTGCTTGGCGCGAAACCGGAGCCCATTTGGCATACGCCCACACCGTCACGACGCCGCGCCGACCTTCGGTTCCGAAGGCGGCTGGACGGGGAAACCACCCGTTGGAGGATGCGTGGGGGCGGCGGTGCCGCGCGTGCGGCGGTGTTGTTGCACGATATGCACGACCTGGTCGAGGATCACCGCGACCAGAATCACCGCGCCGATGACGATGTATCTCCAGTTGTCGTTCGGGTGCCAGAACTGGAGGATGCCGCGGGCGTCGTGGTAGCGGATTCGGAACATGTCCAATCCGTCTTCGATGACCTTCATGAGGCCGGTGCCGATGATGACGCCGAAGACCGTCCCCTCCCCGCCGCGGAGCGAGCAGCCGCCCAGCACGCACGCCGCGATCGCGGAAAGCTCGAAGGCGACGCCGACGTTCTGGTCCATCTGACTAATGTAGGAGGACCAGCAAATTCCCGCAACGCCGGCCAGGCCGGCGGAGATGACGTAGGTTATGGTCTCGACGCGCTTGACGGGCACGCCCGAATACTGGGCCGCGTCGCGGTTGCCGCCGATGGCGTAGAGGTAGCGGCCGAACACCGTGAAGTGGAGCAAATATCCGGAAATGATGACGACGGCCAGAAAAAACAGCATCAGCAATGGGAGAATGGGTTCGCCATGGATGCTGAGGATGGAGGCGTTGGCCAACGACCCGAACGACGAAAAACTGATGTTGCCGCCGTTAACAATTGTCTGCGAAACGCCCCTCAGCATGAGCATGAACCCCAGCGTGACGATGAAGGGTTGAAGGTTGAGCTGGGTGATGAGAAGGCCCTGGATCAGCCCGATGGCCAGTGCGATACCCATCGCGAAACAAATCCCCATCCACAACGGATGGCCCAGGCCGCCCTCGGCGGTCGAGGAAATTTTGGCCAGGATCACGCCGGTCAGCCCGACCATCGAACCGACGGAAAGGTCGATGCCGCCGGTTACAATGACGAACGCGGAGCCGATGGCAAGGATCCCGAGCATCGAGATCTGCCGGGAAGTGTTGAACACGTTGTTAGCGCCAACGAAGTTGGCGTTGGACCACCATAGTCCCATGCACAGGACCACCAGGGCAACGAGCATTCCAAGTTCACGTCTCATGGGTCGGGTCTCGGGGGCGGGAAGTAACCCGCGGTTTGTGGTGTTCGTTTCCTCTAGGCCGCTTCGGCACCGGTCATGATGGACGCGATCCGCTCCTGCGTGGCGTCCGCCCGGTCGAGCACGCGCTCGATCCGCCTCTCGCGCATGACGGCGACCCGGTCGCTCATTCCCAGCACTTCCTCCATGTCGGAGCTCACCATGATAATGGCGATTCCCTGTGCGGCGAGCGCAGCCATGTGGCGGTAGATTTCGGCTTTCGCCCCGACGTCGATGCCGCGGGTGGGCTCGTCGAGGATCAGCACCTTCGGCCGCATCGCCAGCCACTTGCCCAGCACCACCTTCTGCTGATTGCCGCCCGAGAGATTGACCACCTTGCGAAAAACGCTCGGGGCCTTGATGCGCATGCGCTCCAGTTCCTGGGTCGCCACGCGCACTTCCGCGCCGCGCTGCAGCCACGCGCCGCCGCCCGGATAATTGCCGATATCGGGGAGCGAAACGTTCTGGGCGATGGACATGGGCAACACGAGTCCATGGCGCTTGCGGTCCTCGGGGGCGAGATAGACGCCCCGGCTGATGGCGTCGCGCGTTGTCGAAGGGAGGTAGGGTGCGCCTTCCAGGCGCATGATGCCGCCCCGTGCGGACGCCGCGCCGAACAGGACCTCCATCAGTTCCGTCCGCCCCGATCCCACGAGCCCCGCGAAACCCAATATTTCCCCCCGGCGGACATTGAAGCTCACGCCCGCCCGTGCGCCGGGCACGACCAGGTTCTCCGCTTCTAGTACGACTTCCCCGCCGGCCCGTGCGGGCCTTTCGGGGAACCAGGCGCTGAGCGGGCGGCCCACCATCATCGAGACGATCTTCTCGTGCGTGGCTTCCTGCGCCGACAGGTCCCCCACGTAGCGGCCGTCGCGCAGGACGGTGACGCGGTCGGCGACTTCGAGCACTTCTTCCATGCGGTGGGAGATGTAGACGATGCCCATGCCGGTCGCGCGGAGGTCGGCGATGATCTTGAAGAGCTGGCGGGTTTCGCCGAGGGTCAGGGACGAGGTCGGCTCGTCCATGATGATGATGTGGGCCTGAAGCGCCAGGGCCTTGGCGATCTCGACCATCTGCATCTGCCCCGCCGTGAGGCGGGAGACGGGCGTGGTGGGAGGAAGATCGAGGCCGACGCGCGCCAGCAGCTCGGCAGCCCGGCGATTCATTCCGCCGCGGTCCAGCCAGCCGAAGCTGCTGCCCGCCGCCCGCTCGTTGCCCAAAAAGATATTGCCGGCGATGTCGAGGTTGCCGGCGAGCATCAGCTCCTGGTGAATCAGCGCGATCCCCAGCCGCTTGGCCTCGGCGATGTTGAAGAGAACGGTGGGATTGCCGCCGAGGATGATTTCACCCTCGTCGGGCTGGTAGGCCCCGCCGAGGATCTTCATCAATGTGCTTTTGCCCGCGCCATTCTCGCCCATGAGGGCGAGCACTTCGCCGCGACCCAGCGTCAGCGAAACGTCTTGCAGCGCGACGACGCCGGGAAACCGTTTGGTGATCCCGCGCATCGCCAGCAGAGTCGGGTGGGGGTTGAGCATGCGATATTAAGAGTACGTCAAACCGAGGCTTCCTTGCCAGTGGGGTACGCAAAAACTCAGCGTGGAAACGATGAATTTCAAGTCGGTGCGCTCTGGTTCCCTCTCCCTCGTACTCGGGGGAGAGTGTTAGACTTCGGCTAGCTCAGTCGAGCCGGGTGAGGGGCTGGGAACGCATGACGAGTGATGAGTGAACCGTGACGGGCGAACGCTTCGTCACGGTTCACTCATCACTCGTCGCTGGCAATTCGGCCCCTCACCCCTGCCCTCTCCCCCGAGTACGAGGGAGAGGGAGATTGGGCTGAAGACTCCTACTTTTTCATCTCCGCCAATTTCGTGCGGAACTCCGCCACATTCGCGGCGGTGATCACTTCCACACCGGTGTCCACGATCGGGTCCTTGGGCAGGGCCGATTCGCCCTTCGTGGCCAGCTCGTGCAGGTATTTGGAGGAGAGATAGCCGAACTGAAAAGGCTTCTGCACGACCGTGCAGGCGACCGTGCCGCTGGCGATGCCGTTGAGGGTGCCTTCCTCTTCGTCAAACACGGCAACCTGGATTTTGCCCTTCTTGCCCGCGGCGTCCACGGCGCTGGCGATGGCGGGGCCGTTGTAGGACCACAGGCCGCAGAGCAGCGCAACATCGGGGTAGGCGTTGATTACGTTCTCGACGTTCGAGCGGGCCTTGTTGGCGTCCTTGTTGTCTTCCTTGCGGGCGATGATCTCTATGTTGTGGCCCTGGATCGTGTCTTCAATGCCCTTGAGACGCTGCTTGGCGTTGTCGGCGGAGAAGGTGCCGACGAAGACGGCCATTTTGCCGCCGCTGGGCAGGAGCTTCACGATCTGCTCGCCGAGGACCTTTCCGGCCTGATAATTGTTTGTACCGACATAGAGCAATCGCTTGGATTTGGGCGCGTCGGAGTCGTGGGTGATGAGTTTGGCCTTCGCAGCCGCACGGTTGATTTCCTCGGTTTCATCATCCGGCGCGATCACACTTACCGCGATGCCGTCGTAGCCCTGGCTGACTAAATTTTCGAGAATCTGCTTTTGCTCGGTGACAGTTCCGGTCGGGGGCATCTTGATGTCCACGTGAACGCCCGACTCCTGTTCGTATTTGTGAACGCCCGCAGCGGCGATTTTCCAGAAATCGCTGGCATTGTTCGTGACGAACGCGAGCTTGACCGGATCTGCGGACTTGTCTCGCTTACAACCTCCGGCGACGGCAATAACCGTCGCCAGACCGAGGGCGGCCAGTGTGTGAATCGGACTTCGGACGTGCATGGTGGTTCTCCTGTTCAAAGGCGTTGCGCGATGTGAACTGTATTGGGTGAACTCTACTTGACCGAGAATTTGTGGATCGTGATCGACGTGTACGTCTGCCCCGGCCGCAGAACGGTGCTGGGGAAGTCGGGGTGGTTGATCGAGTCGGGGTAGTGCTGGGTCTCGAGGCACAGGGCGGCGTGCTGGACGTAGGTGACGTCGCCCTTGCCCTTGAACTCGCCTTTCATGAAGTTGCTCGTGTAGAGCTGCACGCCCGGCTCGGTGGTCCAGACTTCCATCTGGCGGCCGGTCTGCGGGTCCTGTACGCGGGCGGCGATGCGGAGCTGGCCGGGCTTGCCGTTGATGACGTAGTTGTGGTCGTAGCCCACGGGCGGGCCGCCGGGCACCTGGTCGATCCGCTCGCCGATGGCGTGCGGGGTGGTGAAGTCGAAGACCGTCTCCCGCACGGGGGCGATCTCGCCCGTGGGGATGGAGGTCTCGTTCACCGGCGTATAGTTGTCGGCGTTGAGGGTCAGCACCTCGTCCAGAATCGTCGGCGACTGCATCGCGCTTAAATTCCAATAGCTGTGATTCGTAAGGTTGACGATCGTGGGCTTGCTGGTCGTCGCCTTGTAATCGATGCGGAGCGCGTCGTCTTCGGTGAGCGTGTACGTGACCGTGACGTCGAGCGCGCCGGGGAAGCCTTCCTCCATGTCGGGCGAGACGTAGTGGAACTCGGCGGAGGGGCCGTTGACGGTCATGAAGGTGCGGGCGCTCCAGATTTTTTTGTCGAAGCCGATGTTCCCGCCGTGCAGGGTGTTGGGGCCGTTGTTGACGGCGAGCGTGTACTCCTGGCCGTCGAGTGTGAACTTGCCGTTGGCGATGCGGTTGGCCACGCGGCCGGCGGTCGCGCCGAAGAAGGGGCTGTGGGCTTCGTAGTCGGCCATGTTGTCGAAGCCGAGCACCACGTCACCGTCGCGGTTATCACGATCGGGGACGTGCATTTCAGTGAGCGTCGCCCCGTAGGTGATGATCCTGGCGTAGAGGCCGTGCGTGTTGGTGAGGGTGTAGGCTTCGACGGCAAGGCCGTCCTTGGTTTTTCCGAAGTCGGATTTTTGAATGCCGGGGGTTGCGGTCGTCATGCGTTGCGCGCTGGCCATCGGTTGGGCTCCTGAGTGTTTCACGCGGCTGAAGAAGGGGTGGGTGCAGCCGACGAGCGGAAGCAGCAGGGCAGACGCCATGACACACCGAATGCTGAGCCGCGCCGGGAGACTGCGCTTGCCGAATCGAAGCATGGGAAGAGTCCTCGTCGAAAGTTTCGAGATGCTGCCGGCAACGCCGCCGCGACCGGCCGGGAGGAATCGTACCGGATCGGGGGCCGCAGTTCACGCGCGGTGTTCATGAGATGGGCTTAAGGATGTGGCCGTCGTTTACGGCGCGCACGCCGTTGCCAGGCAGTAAGGGTTCGGGGTTCAGGGTTCAGGAAATGCGAAACCCGACATTTTCCTGAATCCCGGACCCTGAACCCCCGCTTCGGCAACTACTCCGGACGGGCCAGCCAGCGGGCGATGTCGGGGAGGTGAAGCGGTTTGAGGAAGAGGGCATCGGGCTTGAGCCGATTTACGGCTTCGAGCATTTCACGGTCGGACGTGCCGGTCGTCACGGCGACCTTGATCGGCAGCGAATCGCGGCGGATCCGCTCCAGCACCGCGACGCCGCTGCCGTCGGGGAGCATTAAATCCAGCAGCACACATTCGGGGCCGAGGTTCAACTTTGCCAAACCCTCGGCAACCGTGACGGCAGTCTCGAGCTCGTGGCCCATCTGCTCGAGGATCTTCACCAGCGCCGTGCGGCTGACGCGATCGTCCTCGACGATCAGCGTCTTTCTCTTCACCGCAACGCCCTGCGACCCGCCCGAATTTTCTTCGTGATCCATTGGTCTGCCCTAAATGCGTCACCCTTCGATCGACATGTTCGGAATCTTACCCAACCCGCGGCCCCAATGCACCGATACGGCGATCCGCAACAAAGAAGGCGTCGGCTCTCGTGGCCCGACGCCTTCCGGAGGGAGAAAATGCCGGTTCCGAAGCTATCGCTCCATTTCGCCCGCGTATGTCAGGGAAACCCGCAGTTCGCAGTGCGTGATGAATTACACACCTCTGCTCTCCAACCTCTGGCCACGCCTCCCGCCCGGGCCGGTAGTACGGTGCAGGAGCCCCGCCCAATGATGAAGTGGCTGATGAATCCGCCGCGTGTTGGATTGCTGATCCTGATTTTCTTAACGACCGTCTTCATTCTGAAGTGCCCCTGGGCGGCTACCGCGGCAGCCCCGCCCGCCTTGCCCCCCCTACCCGCTCAACCGATCTCCGTGGCGCATGAATTAGCTCCCGCGCCCCAAGGCACTCCCCTCCGCATCGAAATCACCCGCGATACATGGTTCTCCAACGTGGGCAAAGAGGGCGACGGCAACAACGGCGGCGCGCCGCAACTCAAGCTGAAGTCGATCCAGGAAATGAGCCTCATCGATATTGACCCCGCACCCCTCAAAGGCCGCGTGATCACCGGGGCGACGCTTCACGTGCATCTCAGCGGCCCGGAGGTTCTGCACCGCGTGACGGTCGGCAGCTTCGGGGCCGAATGGGTGGAAGGAACGGGCAGCTCCTACGAAAAGCAGGCGGGAAGCTCGACGTTCAACAGCCGCCAGAGCCCGAACGTGCCTTGGGCCTACCCCGGCAGCAATCTGAACGCCGTGATGCTCGGACAGGGCGGCACGCTCTGGCGGATGGCGGACGCCTCTCCTCCCGACGCGGGGCGGCGGCAGAAGGTTGCGATCGACCCGTCGATTGTCGCCGCCCGGGTGGCGGGCATCAGCACCGGCCTGTTTCTCTTCGACGACACGGGGGCCGAATGGACACGCGACGGCGACCGCTTCACCCTGCGCGGGTTCCCGAACCGCTTCCTCCACAGCAAGGACTCCAATCGGGCGAGCGCGCCCCATCTGACGGTCTACCTGGGCGAAGCCGACACGCAACCTCCTGCTGCGCCGACGGATCTCAAATCTGAAATTTCAGATCTTCCCGCGGGGGAAGCCCGCGTCTCCTGGCTGACGCCGACCGACGTCGGGCCGGCGGGCGTGATCGGGTTTTTCGTGGAGGTCGATGGAAAACCCGTGCCGCGTTACCTCATCCCCGTTGCCGCGAAGACCGGTGAGCGGGTCACCATGCACCTGCGCGATATGGGGCTCAAGGCGGGGCAGGGGGTGACGGTTTCGGTGAAGGCGGTTGACGGCGCGGGAAACGTTTCGCCCGGCGCTTCGTTGCAAGTGGTGGTATCGCAACAGATGTTGGCTGCAATTCCGGGGAGGAACGGCGAGCCGCTGAAGGCGACCGCACCGCTGCCAAGACTGGGCAATGCCGAGATCGCGATCATTGATGCGCTCGATAAGGTGCAGCCGGTGACCGGGGCGATGGTGCCGGCGCAGGAGCCCGGGTATTTGGCGGGGAATCATTTGTGGGACGGGAAGCGGATCCAGCTTTTCGGAGCGGCCCGCGAGATCGTTTCGTTTCAGATTCTCGTGCGCGGGAAAGTCGAGGGGATGAATGCGGAAATTCGCCTTCACTCCAAACGCCCCAAAGGCGCGCCGGTCTATTCCGAGTTCTTCCGCTTCCGCCACGTGAATTCCAAAGCCGGGCCGATGCCCGATCCGTTGTTGCCGATGCGGAAAGACGACAAGGGCCTGAGCGTTCCCGACCCGGACGAGAACATCGCGGGGCAAACGTCCGGCAGCATCCTTTGCGAATTGCAATTGCACGAACTCGCACAAGCCGAGGAAATTCTCGGCACGCTTACGCTTACCGCGGGCGGGCAGACGCTGAAGATTCCGGTTTCGCTGACCGTTTGGGATTTTGCCCTGCCCGAATGGCTGAGCTTCCTTCCGGAAATGAACTGCTACGGACTTCCGGACAACGAAGCCGATTATTACCGCCTCGCCCACCGCAACCGCACGGTGATCAATCGCGTCCCCTATCACCAGAACGGAACCGTCTCGCCCGGCTGCGCGCCGGTCTGGGACAAGAAGACGCGCAAGCTCGACTGGACCGCGTGGGACAAGCGCTTCGGCCCCTACCTCGACGGCACCGCGTTCCGCGACGTGCCGCCGGGCGAGCCTTCCATGCCCCGGCAGCTCGTCCCGCTCGAAGTCTTCTACCTTCCTCTTTTCGAGAACTGGCCCACGCCGATCGAAGGCAACTACAACGGCAGCTACTGGGCCGACCGCGCGTTCCCCGAGAGCTACCGCAAGGACTTCGTGGAAGTATCCCGGCAATTCGCCGAGCACTTCAACGAGAAGGGCTGGAACAACACGATCTTCCAATGCTTTTTCAACGGCAAGACCAACTTCAAGACCAGCGGCTGGTCGCGCGGGTCTTGTCCGTGGCTGCTCGATGAGCCCGCTAATTTTCAGGACTATTGGGCGCTGCGCTACTTCGGGGAATTGTTCCACGAAGGTGTCAACCTCGCCCCGCCCGGCAAGGCGAAGATGATGTTCCGCGCCGACATCTCCCGCCCCGAGTGGCAGCGGGATGCGCTCGACCACGTGCTCGATTACAACGTCGTGGGCGGCGGCGCATTCCGCCAGTACCAGCGCATCGTCCTCGACCGCAAAGAGCAATTCGGCCAGATCGTCGTCCCCTATGGCGGCAGCAACGACCCCGCCGACAGCAACGTCCAACCCGCCGCCTGGTGCCTCGATTCCTGGACCCTCGGCGGCGACGGCGTCCTCCCCTGGCAGACCATCGGCGAAGACGACTCGTGGAAGAAAGCCGATGCCCTCAGCCTCTTCTACCCCGGCGGCCCCGCCGGCCTGCCCGGGCCGGTGCCGTCCATACGCCTCAAGAGCTACCTCCGCGGCCAGCAGGACGTCGAGTACCTCACGCTCCTTGCAATTGTGGAAAAGCAGTCACGCTACCTGCTGGGCCAGCGCGTCCGCGAGGCCCTCCCCCTGGCCGGCGAAAAACATGGCACCGGCTTCGAGGGCGAAGACGCCGGCGTAATCGACTTCGGCCACCTGCGCCCGCAGGAGTTGTGGGCCCTGCGCGTGCGCGTCGGCGAGGTGCTCTCGGCGGCGCACCCCGAAAGAAAGTCGAAGCCGATCGACCTGCGCACCCCCCGCCGCGATCCATCCCGTGGCGCGCCCGGCTATGTCTCCGTCGGCGAAACCCCACCGATTGAAAAGCAATAGACCCAGCTTGAAATTCGAAATCCGAATCCCCGAAACCCGAATCACACCCGAAGCCCCAAATCCGAAATTCGGCAAGAACCCCGACGGATCGATCTTTGAGTTTCGGATTTCGTCATTCGGATTTGGGATTTGATTCGGATTTCGGCTTTCGGAATTCGGGTTTCAAGCCCGGGTCTCGCGGCGTTTGGAGTCCAGCATTTCCCCCACCCTTTTCTCGCATCCCCACCCCCCTTCCGCTATAACCCGACCCGTGAGTCGGCGGCGAAGAATCGGGCTTTTGACGGTGTTCTCGGCGGCGGCGTTTCTGCTGTTTCTGAGCGGGCCCGACGTGGTCACCAGCCACGAAGCGCGCGTCGCGCTCCCCGCCCGCCAGATGGCAGATAGCGGCTGGCCTTGGGCGGCGCGTCCGGCGCTTGTTGCGCCCGTCGTTTTGCGCCCCGGCGTCGTCCGCCTCGCACCCGACTGGAGCGCGCCGCCGGAATTGGTTAACCCCTGGCTCGTGCCCGTGCTCAGCGGCCAAGTCCGCCTGCAAAAGCCGCCGCTGCCTTACTGGTGTGCGGCGATCACCTTCCAGCTCCTTGGCTTCAACGAATTTACGCTCCGCCTCGTTCCCGCACTGCTGGGCATGCTCGCCACGTTGCTTGTTTACGACCTCGGCCGAACGCTGATGGGCCGCCGGGCCGGATGGCTGGCGGGGCTGATCTGGGTTTCCACGTACGCGATTCCCGAGGAATACCGCAAGGCGATGGCCGACCCGTACCTGGCGTTCTTCACGCTCGGGTGCGTGTGGGCGTGGGTGCGGGCGGGGAGGGAAAAGGACGCGGGGACGCGGGGACGGGGGGACGCGGAGACGGAGGGGGAAGGCGATTGCAAAGTGCAAAGTGATGAGACGGACGCTACGACTCCTGCCGTTCCGACCGCTCCTCAATCTGAAATTCAAAATATCAAATCTGAAATTTGTAATCCATCCTCCCTCCCCGCGTCTCCGCGTCCCCGCGTCCCCGCGTCCGCATTCGTCCTCCTCTTCTACCTCTCCTTCGCCCTCGCCCTTCTCGCCAAAGGCCCGCCGGCCTTGGTGGACATCCTCATTCCGCTCGCGGCGTATCACGTGTGCTTCCGTCGGCGGCTGCAGG
>JAQGHP010000322.1 GCA_028288775.1 Phycisphaerales bacterium
GCGATAGGTGTAGAGGTCGCCGCCGAAGTTGCGGGTGTCGGTGACGCGGACGAGGTACTCGCCATCCGCCGAGGCGGTGAAAAGCAGGCGCGAGTCCGATCCGAGCGTCCGGTCCGAGGCGTCGTCGTTCTCGTAATTGAGCGTAAAGACCGGCAGGCCGTTGGGGGCGAGATTTTCGTCGGGCTTGTGAGGCTCGACGATGTAAACCTTTTCGTCGAGCGCGTGGGCCGTGGCGGTGGTATCGAAGTAGCAGCGCCGGCCCGTCGCGGCGGAGGGGTAGAAGTTGTATTCGGAATCCGGCCCGCGCGGGGTGAGGAACAGCCGCACGACTTCGCCCTGCATAAAAAGGTATTGGTTGAGCTGCATCTCCTCCCAGTTGAACAGGCGCGCGCCGCCGCCGTTGGCGTCAAAGCCGCGGAAGGTGATCTGCGAATCGCGCACCGCCCGGAGCTTCACGCGCTCAACCGGCTTGCCGTCGGGGTGAAGCACCTCAATGCGCGTATCAGTGGGCGACCCGCGACGGGCCGCCAGCGTTTCGACCACATAATTTTGCCCTGCCTTGGCCTCAAATCGGTAAAGATCTGCGTCGGATTTACCGCCCATTCCCTCCGACGACCCCGAGCCAATCCGGCCACTCACCGCGCCGGGCAGGGGAATCTTCATCGCCTGGGCGGGCGTGTCATTAGGCTCGATTTCCGTCAGTTCCGGAATCGCACTGGCCAGCACCTTCATTGCCCGACGGCTGCGAAAACGGGATGGGTCGACCGGCACTTCCGTCTCACCCTCGCCGCCCGCCTTGACGGTCGCCGTCGCATCCGGCGGCAGATTGAAGCCCAGAAGCTGCACCTTCGATTCGGAATTGGCGGCGATCGCAAGCGGGAATACGGCGGTGACGTAGGGAAACGTGCCGACCGACAGGCGATAAAAATCGTCGTCACCCATGTCGCCTTGCAGGTCGTTCACCTTCACGAAGTAGCGCCCGTCCGCCGGCGCGGTCCACGCGAGCAGCGGGTCGGGGTCGTCTACGGAAGCGCCCGAGGTCGCGAGCACTTTGCCCGCGGGGTCGATTAACGCAATCTGCGCCTGCGCCTTCGATCCGAAACGTTGGGCGGCGACGTCGAACACGACGTGCTGCCCCGCCTTCGCATCGAAGGCGAAAAAGTCTTCCTCCCCCTTCTGCCCGAATGCGCCCCACACGCTGGCCGGCAGTGAAACAGAGGTTGCCTGGGCCATTGTCTGATTCGGCTTGTGCGCCTGGATTTGCGGGATGTCCTCGACGAAAAGCTTGAGCGGGCTGCTCTTGCCGCCGGGGCCCGAGACCGTCAGCTCGCAGGGCGCAAGCGGCGCTCCCGCTGCGGCCGTTATCTCCACCGTGGCCGATTCGCCCCCGCTTTCACCTACGAGTTTCGCACTCACCTGCGGTTCCGAGACCTGTGCATCCGTTAATCGGCCCAGGTTCTTGCCAGCGAGTTGGAGCCGGGTGGTGATACCACGTTGCAATCCCCGCGGGGGGAGCCGCGTGAGCTCGGGCTTGGGCGGCAGGACTTCCTTGCCGCTGACGGCATCGTAGAAGCCGAGGGTGCCGTCGAGCCGGCCGACCACCGCCGTCTTATCCTCCAGCGCGAAGGCGAGTGCCGACGGCCAGTCCGGCTGCGCCGGCAGCGCGATCTTCTGCGAGACATTCGCGCCGTCGAACAGCTTCACGGTGTCGTCATCCGCGCTCGAAAGCAGCGTCTTGCCGTCCCCGGACCAGGCGAGGCGGAGGATCGTCCCTTCGTGGGCGAACTGCGATATGAGCAGCGGGTTGGTTCCTTCAACCGCGCCGTCGCTGACTTGCCAGATGCGGATGCGGTTGTCCACCCCGCCCGCCGCCACGCGGCGGCCGTCGGGGCTGAAGGCCAGGGCGTAAAGCTCCTTGGACGATTCCGGGCGGGTGTCGAGGCGCTTGCCGGTGGCAACCTCCCAGAGCTTGAGCGTGCGATCGGAGCTAACGCTGGCCAGTACCTTGCCGTCCGGGCGGAACGCGACGCCGAACACTGCCGCGTTATGGCCCTCGAACACGCGGAGCACCTTGCCATCGTCCAAATTCCAGAGCGTAATTTTCTGATCATAGCTGCCGGTGGCGAGAAGCTTACCGTCCGCGGAGATCGCGATGGAGTAGATCGCGTCCTTGTGCCCTTCGAGGACGCGGATGGACGACCAGTCCGCCGAGTTCCACACCCACACGCGCCCGCTCACGCCCGGCTCGCCCCCGGCCGCCAGGAGCCGTGCGCCATCCGCGCTGAAGACGACCGCGTTCACGTCCCCTGACAGGTTGCTTAGCCGATGGACGATCGCCTGCTGCGCCGCCGACCAAATCTCCACTTCGCCCGGCCGCGCCGCGGCAAGCATTTTGGACTTGGGTTCGTACGCGAGCGAAAGCACCGGCCGCCGGGGTGTGACTTTGGGGATGATCTTGGCGATCGGGCGTGTCGTCGGGGCGGCGATCACTTCGCCCGGCTTGGGGCCGGGAGCGCCAGCGTCGATCCACGCGCGAATCAGCGCGACCTCTTCCGCCGGAAGCGGCTCCGCCTTCTTCGGCGGCGGCATGAAGGGCTTCTTGCGGTGCTCAATCTCCAGTACGAGCCTGCTCTCCTCCGACTTGCCGGGGACGATGTCGGCCCCCTTCTCGCCGCCCTTCATGAGCGACTCGAAGGTCTCCATGACCAACTCACCCTCGGCCTCCTTCGCGTCGTGACAACTCATGCACCGCTGGGCGAAGATGGCGTGGACCTGCGAGTAGGTGGGAGCCTCCTCGGCCGTCGAAGCGCGCGCCGTAAAGCCGATCGCGCAAACCATGGCAATTAAGAATGATCGCATCCGCATTCTCGTTCCGTAGGGGACCGCCCGCTCTACATCGCTCCCAATTTTCAGAGCCGGGGCGTGTCGCCCCAGTCGGGCCGCAGGCCCGCCTCCGGTCCCCTCTCCCTCGTACTCGGGGGAGAGGGCTAGGGTGAGGGGCGGAACGTCGAGGTGCCCCGGAATTCTGAACTATGTAGGGTGGGTGTACTCGCCCACCATTCGTCGGCCGCACACTATCAAACGGTGGGCGAGTACGCCCACCCAACACAGCCTTTCCGCGGATCACACAACTTCATGTTCCGCCCCTCACTCAGTGATTGAACAAAAACGAATTGCTGCTCAACACGCCCCAATACAAATCCTCAATCACTTCTCGTCGATTCTGGTCCTTCTGCTCGCCCAGCGCGGCCAGTACGCGCTTCTTTTCGTCGTCCGTGGGGAGGCGCGACAGGGCGCTCAGGTACAGTTCCTCCACGATCTTTTCGTCCGGCACGTTCGCCGTCACCCATTGTTCCACGCGGCTGCCTTTGGCCTGGAGCTTTTGGTTGATCGTGTCGCCGTTGGCGATGTGCAATGTCTGGGCGACGCTCGGCTGCTCGGTGCGCTCGCAGGCACAGGTGATCGTGCGGTCGGGGCGGCCGAAGGCCTTGAGGAAATACGAATCGACGTTGGAGTCCGGGAGTTGCACTGAGCGCGTGCCCAGGGGGTAGTCCTTGAACTGCGTGGGGACTGCCGTCACCTGGCTCAGGGCATCGAGGGCGACTTCGGCCATGAGTCGCTTTGTATAGTAATGGGAGTAAAAGCGTTTATCGGCGGAGTTTGTGCCGACGGGCTGGCTGGAGCGCTGGTAGGTTTCAGATTGGAGGATCAGCCGCATGAGGGATTTCAGGTCGAA
>JAQGHP010000350.1 GCA_028288775.1 Phycisphaerales bacterium
GCCATGACGGACAAGGCGTAACGATAAGGCTGGCTCATGGAAGCGGATTCTACCGCGGGCATGATTTTCCCGCGACGTGCGGATTGGTGGGAGCTCGATGACGATTTCCTCGATACGCTCCCGTTTAGCCGCCCCGCTTGCGGGGCGCTCCTCCGAGCGCGCTCCCAAAAGCGCCCCGCGAGCGGGGCGGCTAAACGAGAAGGCCCCAGACCGCTGTTCAGAATGAGGGGGAGCGAGGCCGTTCTCATCCGCGTCGGTTCGGTATTCATCCCTGGCCATTACTCTGCTACAATTGGGCTTATGGCCATCAGCGACACCATCAAGAAGGGCATCATTCGCGCCCCGCACCGCAGCCTGCTGCGGGCTACCGGGGTCATTCAGAGCGAGAGCGATTTCGCCAAGCCGTTTATCGCGATTTGCAACTCGTTCGTACAGATCATTCCAGGGCATGCGCATCTGGATGTGGTCGGCCGCAAGGTGCGCGAGGCAGTGCGGGCGGCGGGGGGGATTCCCTTCGAATTCAATACCATCGGCGTGGACGACGGCATCGCCATGGGGCACGTGGGGATGAAGTACAGCCTCGCCAGCCGCGAGCTGATCGCGGATTGCGTCGAGACGATGCTGCGGGCGCACTGTTTTGACGGCGTGGTCTGCATTCCCAACTGCGACAAGATCGTGCCGGGGATGATGATGGGCGCCGCGCGGGTGAACATCCCGGCGATCTTCGTTTCCGGCGGGCCGATGAACGCCGGCAAGTCGAGCACGGGGCAGGCCATCGATCTGGCGACGGTGTTTGAAGGCGTGGGGAAAGTGTCCGCCGGGACGATGAACGAGGCGCAGCTCACCGACATTGAGATGCACGCCTGCCCGACCTGCGGCTCCTGCTCCGGCATGTTCACCGCCAACTCGATGAACTGCCTGTGCGAGGCGCTGGGCCTGGCGCTTCCCGGCAACGGGAGCATCCTCGCGACCGATCCGCGCCGCGATGCGCTGTTCAAGGAAGCGGGCCGGCGGGTGGTGGAGCTGGTCAAGAGCAACATTCGCCCGCGCGATATCCTGAGCCACGCGGCGTTCGAGAACGCCTTTGCGCTGGACGTGGCGATGGGAGGTTCGACGAACACGGTATTGCACACGCTGGCGGTGGCGATCGAGGCCGAGCAGCCGTTTGATCTGGCGCACCTCAATGAGGTGAGCGAGCGGGTGCCGTACATCTGCAAGGTCGCCCCCGCGGGCAAGTATCACATGGAGGATGTGGAGCGCGCGGGCGGCATCAGCGCGATCCTCAAGACGCTCGCCGGCAAGCCCGGCACGCTGAATTTGGATTGCATCACCGTCACCGGCCGCACGCTGGGCGAAAACATTGGCGACGCAACCGTCAAGGACGCGGACGTGATCCGCCCGCTGACCAACGCCTACAGCGAGAAGGGCGGGCTGGCGGTGCTGTTTGGCAATCTCGCCCCCAAGGGTTCAGTCCTGAAGACGGGCGCAGTGCATCCCAATATGCACACCTTCAAAGGCCCGGCGGTCATCTTCCACAGCGAGGAGGACGCCGCGAAGGGCATCCTCATGGGGAAGGTGAAGGCCGGCGACGTGGTGGTCATCCGCTACGAAGGCCCCCGCGGCGGCCCGGGCATGCAGGAGATGCTCGCCCCGACCGCGAACATCGTCGGCCGCGGCCTGGGCGAAAGCGTCTGCCTGATCACGGATGGGCGCTTCAGCGGCGCAACCCGCGGCGCCTGCATTGGCCACGTAAGCCCCGAAGCCGCGGCGGGCGGTCCGATCGCCTTCGTCGAACCGGGCGACATGATCAGCATCGACATCCCCAACCGGCGATTGGATCTGGACGTGCCCGAGGAAGTGCTGGCGAAGCGCCGAGCCGCGTGGAAGTGCCCGCCGCCGAAGATCGATTATGGATACCTGGCGCGCTACGCGGCGCAGGTGACGAGCGCGGACACGGGGGCGGTGTTTAAGAAGCCGGAGTTGTAACGAACGGCGTCGCGCCTGAGCCGTCGTTCAGCACCAACTTCCTAAGAACTGGCTAGGATGACGGGTGCCACTCGTTTTTCGGCGGATAGGCCTTCCCAGGGAACTGCCCGATTTCCTATCTGCGGACGATGGCGGCTTTATGCACGCCAAGGGGCATCGCATCGGGCTCCAACATCCATCCGGCTGTATAACGACGGCGCATGTCCGACGCTGTCATCGGCCCTCGTCCACAAGATCATTGGGTTTTATCGGGAGAATCAGTCGGCCGCGGACGAATACATTGCCGCTCAGGACCGTGAGATCGAACATCAAATTGGCGAGTCGCGCCCGACGCCGAGCTTGGAAGAACTACGAGACAGGCTCGAGAAGCGGCGGGATGCGGAGACCCACCACACCGGGCACTCGACAGTGCGGTGAAGGTGCCTCTACACGCCCATCCTCGGCCTTTTGAAGATGAGGACGACGGTACTGGTAATGCCACTGTGAGTTGCGGTGTCGAAGGTGCTGACCAGTTCCCAGCCCTGGCCGCCGTACCAATTCAGCGTGTCGTTCAGGAGCTTGGGGTCAATTGCTCCGTTGGAAAAGAACCTGGAGACTTCAAGGCTTTGCGCAATGTAATCCCAGGGCACAATCGCCGACGTTGACGGTAGCGGCGGGGGCACGGGTAGCCCGTGCGGCGGGGAATTGTCTATGCTCATCTCACGTCCTTTCACATAGGTGTCATCGTGACAAATTGGTGAAACGGACGCAACCGGTACGGTCATATTCATCGCGCCGCCTGCCCCTCCCCAACCCGTTTTTCCGCAATCGCCTTTTTCTCGCCCATCAATCCCGGCAAAGCTTTCGCGTACCAATACGTCGCCCGCACGTGGGCCGCGGCCGGCGGGATGTTCGCCTTCGCATCCTTCAAATCCCACCACACATCCGCCACGGCCGCCATGGCGTCCGGCTCGGTCGGGCCCGCGGCGTCCTTCGTGGCCGCGTCTTTCGTGGGGCCATCGGGCGACTTGGCCAGATAGGGAACGCCGGTGTCCCACTGCTTCGTGTTCACGCACAGATGGCGACCGACGATGAGGTTCGCCTCGGCGTCGTCGGGGTCAAGCTTCAGCCGCTTGGCGGCGGCGACGACGGGCGCCAACTCCTTTCGCTCGGCGGCAATCTTACGCTCGCACTCGCTCACCTTCGCCAGCGCCCCGGCGTCGCGCTTGGCGACCTTTCTCGCCAGGTACGCCGACTTGTGGGCGAGGTCCACGTTCCAAACTTCCAGCGCGTCGTCGGCGACTTTCAAATAGGCTTCCACCAACTGCGACGCGGGGAGCACGGAAATGTCCACGCCGATGGAGAGGGCGGAGGCCTTCATTTCCTCCGCATCGATGGTGAAGGATTTGGCGATGGTATCCACGGTGGCCAGGGCGTACTCGAATTCTCCACCCTTGACGGCCAGGTCGCGGGCCTCGCGGAGGAGGACGAATTTTGTCGGAAAATCGTTGGTGGACACGGCTTCCTCGCGGAGCTTGTGGGCGAGGGAGAGCTGCTCGCCGGGGTCGCGGGTGGCGAATTCAGATTTGTATTTGGCGCGGATCTCCCGCTCGGCTTTTCCCTGCTCAAGGGATTTGGGGACGGGCTGGCGCTCCGCGGATGGCGCGTCTTCCGCGAACGTCGCTAACGCGGAGAAGGCGATCAGCGCGATCAGTAAGGGCATCAAAAAATCTTGCGGGCGGCGCATCGGACCTCCCGAAGTGTGGGACATTCGAACGAAGGGAATGAACGCAGAGGCGCAGAGCTAGGAAAGGAGGGAAACCATGCGTTTTCTGCCGTGGCACGGGCGGCCCGCCCGTGTATTGCGGCTATGGCCGCGAGCCCATGGGCGGGCCGCCCATGCCACGGCCGAGACACCTTCCTCTCTCATTGCCCGTACCAAATCCGCTCCACATTCCTCCTCTGCGCCTCCGCGCCTCTGCGTTCATTTTTCTTCAGAACGGTTCACAGCCGCGAGAGGCATCGGTCGATCCGCGCAAGCGTTCGGTCGCGGCCGAGGAACTCGAGCGTGTCGAAGATCGGCGGGCTCACGGCCGTCCCGCTGACCGCGACGCGCAGGGGCTGGGCAACTTTTCCCAATCCTAGTTGCCGCTGGTCACAGAAGCCCTTCACTGCCTGTTCGATGCTCGCGGCGTCCCATGTGGACACCGCCGCGAGAATCGGCCTTACGTCGCGCAATGCGGCCGCGCCCTGTCCTTCGTTTTTCTTCAGCACTTTTTCCACCGCATCGGGCTGATATTCCACCGCATCGTCGGGCATGAACAGGAATCGCGATTTCTCGTCCGCCTCGCGGAGGATGTGGAAACCGTGGTTCATTTTCAGGACTTTTTCGAGCTGCGCGTCCGTTGCGCCGTTCAAGGGCGACTCGGGATTGACGCTCAAATAGTCGCGGAACGCCGCGAGCGCCCGCGGCATCGGGGCCGCGGCGAACGCCTCGGTGTTGAAGGCAAGCAGCTTGTCGCGGTTGAATTTGGCGTTGGCCTTGCCGATGCCTTCGATGGTGAAAAGCTGGACGAGCTCGTCCATGCTCATGCGCTCGCGGTCCCCGCCGGGGCTCCAGCCCAGGAGGGCGAGGAAGTTGTTGAGCACTTCCGGCAGATATCCGTTACGGCGGAAGTCATGCACCATGATCTCTGGCAGATCGACCTCGCGCAGGCCGACCACCTTCATCACCGACGGCTGCTCGCTGTTGGAGAGCTGGCTTTTCTCGTTGGTCAGCCACTCGGTAATGCGCGCCTCGGGCAGGCCGCTGGCCGCGACAAGGTCGGCGGGCGTTTTCTTCGTCGAGCGCATCCATTCGCCCACTCGCCTTCGG
>JAQGHP010000353.1 GCA_028288775.1 Phycisphaerales bacterium
CTGCGTGTATCCCTGATGCGTGACGAGCTTGCAGGCTTCGTCTTGAAACGCGATCGAATAATGCTTCTGCCGTGCCATAACGCGGACTCCTTGGCCGGCATTCTGCCAGCCCTTCGCCGCGCCCACCCTTCGTGGGGAAGGTCACAGGATTTTTCTTTCTTGGCGTTCTTTGCTCCTTGGCGGCCTTGGCGCTTCGTATTTCCTCTTCTTCGCGTCCTTCTCCGCGCCGTCCGCGCCTTCGTGGTTCCCCGCATTGCGGCCTATCCGCCTGAGGTGGAAGCGGTCGCTGCACGCGCCTCTACGGAAGCTACCCGATCAGCCGCGCCACTTCCTGGCAGTCCTTGTCCCCGCGCCCCGAAAGGTTCACAACGATGACCTTATCCTTCCCCAGCTTCGGCGCGAGCTTCGCCGTCTGGGCGATCGCGTGGGCGGATTCCAGCGCGGGCAAAATCCCTTCCAGCCGCGCGAGCAGTTGAAACGCTTCGAGCGCCTCAGAGTCCGTGATGCTCGCATATTCGACGCGGCCGGTGTCTTTCCAGTACGCGTGCTCGGGGCCGACGCCGGGGTAATCGAGCCCGGCACTGATCGAATGCACGTCCGCCGTCTGCCCGTCGTCGTCCTGGAGCACGTAGCTGAGGGAGCCGTGCAACACGCCCGGCTTCCCCGCGCCTAGCGACGCTGCGTGCTGGCCCAGTTCCGTCCCGCGGCCGCCGGCTTCCACGCCGATGAGCTTTACCGGCTTGTCGTCCGTGAACCCCGCGAACATTCCCGCGGCATTGCTCCCGCCGCCCACGCACGCGATCACGTAGTCCGGCAGCCGGCCTTCGATCTCCAGGCACTGCTCCCGCGCCTCGCGGCCGATCATCGCCTGGAAATCGCGGACGATCATCGGGAACGGGTGCGGCCCCACCACCGACCCGATGATGTAATGCGTGTGCCCCACGCTCCCCATCCAGTCGCGCATCGCCTCGTTCGTGGCATCCTTGAGCGTCTTGGACCCGCTGTTTACTTCGATCACGTTCGCGCCCATCAGCCGCATGCGGAAAACATTGAGGCTCTGGCGGCGAATGTCCTCCGCGCCCATGTACACGTCGCATTTCAGCCCGAACAACGCCGCGGCGGTGGCCGTCGCCACGCCATGCTGCCCCGCGCCGGTCTCCGCGATCACGCGCTTCTTGCCCATCCGCAGCGTGAGCAACCCCTGCCCGATGGTGTTGTTGATCTTGTGCGCGCCGGTGTGGTTGAGGTCTTCGCGCTTGAGATAGATCTTCGCGCCGCCCAGCTTTTCCGTCAGCCGTTTAGCGAAATAAAGTCGGCTGGGCCGCCCGACGAATTCCCGAAGATACGTATCAAATTCCTTCCCAAACGCCGGGTCGGCCTGCGCCCGGCGATATTCGGCTTCGAGCTGATCGAGCGCGAAGATCAGTGTCTCGGGAACGAACACGCCCCCGTACTGACCGAAATGGCCGGAGGCATCAGGAAGAACCGGTGATGAGGAGGAGGCGGCGGTGGTCATAGCGGGATTATCGTATGGGCCGGCGAAAGGATCATCAACGAAGATCAAGAGCAACCGCCACGGGATATGTGGCAGAATTCCGTTGCATGGGCGGCCCGCCCATGGCGGCGGCACTCCGCCGCGTCCGGGTATTCCGTAGGTTTGGCACAGCCGGACTTAAAAGTTCTGTCTCCCCTTCGCGTCTGTCTTCGCGCCCTTCGCGGCTTCGCGGTGATCCGCACCGCGGCTCGTTCAATCGGTGCAGGGGCGGTCGCTGCGATCTTGCTTTCTTCGATCCAAGCACGGATCAAACGTCGCGGAGTACCGCGACCATGGGCGAGCCGCCCATACCACGATAAAAGACGGCCGCCCATGTTACGCAACAGTGCAGGTCCTTCACACCCGCGCCGGCTGCGCCAGCGGACTGCCGCTCTCGACACGCGACCGCGCGATCCGACCGAATACGTACCACAGCACCACGCCCCCGATCACCAGGATGAAGCTCACCACCATGCTGTAACTCTGCGGCGGCAGAAACGACAGCGGTAGCAACCTGCCCGGGTCCAGCGGGTCATGCCCGCCGATCACCGGCGGCTCCACGCGCAGCATTTCCAGGACGTACCGGAACAGCCCCTCGACAATCATCATCCCCGCGAAAATCCGCCCGGGCACGTGCGGCAGCGTGAACGCCGCGACCAAGAACCCGGCCAGCAAAAACGCCGTCACCGCACTGTAAATCTCCGCCGGGTGAACCGGGTTCGCCTTCTGCGCCGCGGCCAGCGCCTCCAGACCCTCGGCCTTCACCTGTTCCTTCTTCTTCAAACTTCCCGCCACGGAGAACCGCTGGAAGTCATCCGCCGGCAGCGGCTCCTGCAGAACCTCCAGCCGCTTCACGTCCATGTAATCCGCGAGCCGCGAGCCGTCGCGAACTAGTTGCCGCGGCACCGGCATTTTCAACACGTTCTGGTTGAATTCGGTCGCGTACGCGTCACTGTCGTACGGAAACTGCACCGCCCACGGCGCTTGGCACTCCGCGCCATAGCAGCAGCCGTTGAGGTAGCACCCGATGCGGCCGAACCCCAAGCCCACCATCAGGCACGGCGCGATGATGTCCATCCCCAGCGGCAGCGGCACCTTCTTCCACAGCGCATAAAGCACGAGCGTAGGGAATGCCAGCAGAAACCCGCCGTAGTAAGTGAGCCCGCCTTCGCGGATATTGATCGCGTTGAAGAAGTTCTGCGACGCACTCAGGCTCGACTGCGTGTATTCGGGCAGGTTTTCGATCACGTGGGACAGCCGCGCCCCGACGATTCCGCTGACAAGCGCGAAGATGGCCGCGTTGGCGAAGGTCTCCGGGTCGAGCTTGGAATGGCGGGCGAGGAACTGCGCGAGGTACATCGCCGCGACAAACCCGAGCACGAGCATGACGCCGTAGCCGTAGACGGGAATGTGGGTGAAGGGGATGGTGAAGAGCGTTTGGTGCATGGCTACTCGGTTGAAGAACGCATTCTATGGCCTTCGTTTAGCCGCTCCGCTTGCGGAGCGTTTTGCTTTCGCTGTCGCGAAACGCGCCTCGCAAGCGAGGCAGCTAAACGGTTAAGGCCGGTAACGCTCCACGACCGGTTCTTCGATCTTTCTTCCTACGCCCTCAGCGCCCCGGCCGTTCGAGCCCCGTCGCGTGAACCAGCGTCTCCGCCGCCCGGTTTTTCGCGTCCGCGATCACCACGCGCGAGCGGTGGACGACGGCCTCTTCGGGCGTAGCCAGCACGAAACTCATGATGATGACCCGGTTCCCCACCTTCGACAGCCGGGCCGCGGCACCGTTAATGCCGACGACCCCGCTCCCCGCTTCGCCGACGATGACGTAGGTCTCGAAGCGGTTCCCGTTCTCACAATCGGCAACGGTCACGGCCTCGTTCCCCAAGAGCCCGCTTGCCTGCAAGAGGTCGGCGTCGATGGTGATGCTGCCGTGGTAATTCACGTCCGTTTGGGTGACGGTCGCGTTGTGGATCTTGGATCGAAGCAATTTAATCAGCATGGACTGGTGGATTGTAGGGGCGAACGGCACGTTCGCCCAGCCCCGCGCCCCCGGTACGTTTGGAGCAAAGTGGTGCGCGGCCTACTGCTCTTCGCGCGGCCAAAGCCCGTGCGGGCCAAGCCATTGTTTACTGCTTCTCGCGCCGCGAAAGCCCGTGCGGGCCGAGCCATTGTTTAGCCGCCCCGCTTGCGGGGCGCTTTTGGGAGCGCTCCGAGAAACGCCCGGCAAGCGGGGCGGCTAAACGGTGGAGCCCGGACGGCCTTCGGCCCCGTAAACGTGGTCATGAACACCAAGGACCGATCCCTTTAGTCAGGCGTGAATGATCCGCCCGCCGCACCCCTGGATTCCGCTTCAAAAACAAGGGTTTTGAATGATTTGAACGATTGTGAACGATTTTTTTAAGGGGGTTATTGCCTTCCCCCAGTCCCCGCTCCCCACCCGCCCAACGCCCCCGGCCGCTCCCCCGCCCGCCTCCGCCCGCGCGACAAAGCGCGACACTTTTCGGGTCGCGCGGCCTCCGCCTCCTTCTTGTAAATCACTGTGTTCCCATGACTTGTTGGAGAATTTTCCGCACGACATTCCGCGCGACGTCGCGCCCGCTATCGG
>JAQGHP010000372.1 GCA_028288775.1 Phycisphaerales bacterium
ATCGTGTGGGGGGATCGCATCTTTCTCACCTCCACGAGCGAAGACGGCATTTCATGCCACGTGCTCTGCTTCGACCGCACGAACGGGAAACTGCAATGGGACGTGGAGGTTTTCAAACAAACGCCCAGCAAGAAGGAAGGCCGAAACTCCTACGCCACGCCCACGCCGGTCACCGACGGCGAGCACGTCTACGCCGTCTTTAGCGGCGGCGGAATCGCGGCCCTCTCCCTCGACGGCAAAGTTGCCTGGACGGATCTCGACACCAAATTCTACGGCCAGCAGGGGTACGGCCCATCGCCCGCACTTTACAAAGACATGCTCGTCGTTCACGTCGATCTCACCAGCCACGGCAGCGACCCTAAGCCGGGCTGGCTCACTCCATGGGATCAGTCGTACGTGCTGGCCCTCGATAAAATTACCGGAAAACAGCGGTGGAAAGCCATGCGCGGCTTGTCGCGTGTCGGCCACACCATGCCGCGATTTGTTGAGGTGGAGGGCAAAACGCAACTGCTCAGCGCCGCGGGCGACGTGGTGCAGGGCTTCGATCCGGATACGGGTGAAAAGCTCTGGTGGGCCGCCAACATCGGCGAAACCCCCGTCCCTACCCCCGTCGTCGGCGACGGCATGGTCTTCACCGCCCCCGGCTTCAGCGAGCACCCCGCCATCCGGGCCTTCCGCCTGGGCGGCCATGGCGACGTCACGCAATCCAACCTGGTCTGGGAATACGGAAAGTCGGTCCCCACCATGGCGTCGTACGCCTTTCACGACCACCGCCTCTACACCGTGAACGAGACGGGCATCCTTCAATGCTTCGCCGCGGCGACGGGGAAACTCTTGTGGAAGCAGCGCCTTGAAGGCACCTACGCGGCGTCCCCCATCATCGCGGACGGCCGGATCTATTTCCTCGCCGACAACGGAACCACGACCGTCATCGACGACGGTCCGGAGTACAAACTGCTGGCTGAGAATCCGCTGAAGGAAAAGTGCCAGGCGTCGATCGCGGTGGTTAATGGACAGTTCTTCATCCGCAGTCAGCAACACCTGTTTTGCATCAGCGCGCCCGGCGCGGGCAAGGACAAATGATGGGCCCGCGGCTGGTGGGACAGACATTCCTGTCTGTCATCGGGTTAGGGAGTGGAGGGCATTCAGGACCAGTGGGACAGACATTCTTGTCTGTCGTCGGGTTGGCGAGTGGAGGGCATTCCTGCCCTCCCGAGCCGACCCGAGGCGGTGCGATATTGCGAGTCCGCTCGGGGGGCAGGAATGCCCCCGCTCGCAGACTCGCGACAGACAAAAATGTCTGCCCCACTTCCAGAGACCGACAAGAATGTCTGTCCCACCTCCAGAGACAGACAAAAATGTCTGCCCCACCTGAAAGACAGACAGGAATGTCTGTCCCACCGCACATGCAGACAAGAATGTCTGCCCCACCAAAAATACCGCCACAATCGAGCGCTACACCCCCTCGTAATTCGTACGCAGCGGACCTTGAGATTTACCCATCGGATTGCCATTAATGATATACTTTCGCTCGCCGCGATCCTCTCGGCGGTGATGCAAAGGACCCCATCCCATGCCGTGCCGTTACTCACTCGCTTCCGTCTCGATCCTCTTCGGGCTGTTCATTTTTTCCGATGTCGCTCGGGCTCAGGTTCCTTACGACGAGGCGCAGCGCCGGCTTCAGGAAAAGCTCGCGGCCCGGCCCGCGGCGACGCAGCCGGTGACTGAAGTGGAACGGCTCCGCGAGGAAAACCGCCGACTGCGCGAGCGGTTGTCGGGGTTGCAGGAAGAGGTCACCACGCTCAAGGAAGCGCTCGCGCGCGCCGCGACCCCCGCCGCCGATCCCGCCACCCGCCCCGCGGCGGCGGCCGCGGTGGACCCCAAGTCGCCCAAGGCCCAGCTCCCCGGCCGCTGGCTCGGCGGAAACGCGGGCACGGGCGCCGGCTACGTCACCGTGTTCGACGCCGACGGAACCTACAAACAAACCTGGCTCTCCTACCCCAAGCAGGACCTGGGCCAATACCGGTTTGACGACGAGGGCAACCTGGAAATGTGGGGCCGCACCGCCCCGGAAGACCGCCGACACAACCAATATCGCATCACCATCAGCGGCAACCAAATTACCCTGACGCCGCTGGTCATCGACGGCGCGGACGTGAAAAATGGCCAGGCAGTGGTGCTGCGGCGGGCGGACTGAATTTAGCGAACACAAATGCCGACGCCAAAGTTCCTATCCCGCTGGAAAAACTTCCTCTTCCGCACCAAGCGGCGGGGCGTCCTCACCGTTTTCACAGGCTTGTTCCTGGGCCTCCTCCACGGCTCCGACAACAACGCCCTGCTGCGAAAACCCGCGACCACGCTCTGCCTCGATTGCCACAGCCCCCAATCCCCAAACGGCCCCCGCGCCCTCACAATCGAGCAACACACCCACCACAAACCCGGCAGCCCCGGCAACGAGTGAGTCGGCTGCCACATGCCCAAGATCGCGCAAACTCTGGGCGACGTAAACGTCTGTAGCCACACCTTCCACTTCGTTACCCCCGCAAAAACAGAATCCCTGAAAATCCCAAACGCCTGCAACGTCTGCCACACCGACAAGACCCCGGCGTGGGCGACGCAAGCTAAGGGCGTGGGCAGAGCGATCGCCGTGGCGCAGGACGGAATGAGTTCATCTCCTCTTTCCGCATTCCGGACATCGCTCGGGACTGGCGCGAAGATCATACCCGCAGCGGATACATCGATTTCTTGAACTCACCTTATGTCGTCGCATCGACCGTGCCGCATAAACAATCGGCAGCAACAGGGAGACGACAAAGGGAAAGTAAATCGGAATGACGAAGGCGTGGAATTCGCCTCCAGGGAAGTTGAACTGCCGAAGGTGGTCGAAATCAAGGGTTCCGCTGTGAGGGGGCAAGTTGATGCGCTTGAGATCAGAATATCTTTCATCACTCCAGTCCGTGAATACCAGAAACAGCCGTCCGTCTTGTGGACGAACATGGAAGCTCGGCGGGTAGTAACTGCGCACCCTCAGCACTCACGTCCCCACGCAAAGTAGCAGCGACAGCATGGACAGGAGCGTGAAGAGGCGATGGAGCACGGGCACATGATACCCGCCATTGTCATTTCGTGCGGCGTGGTATGATGAGGGGGTGAAGCGATCCGCCTTGGTCCATTTTCTGTGGACGGTGCCGGTGCTGATCTTTTTGGACGTTACCTGGCCGACCGGTGCGATGGTGACATTGGGGATAGGCGTAATCGTCGGAGGGGTTGTTTTCCAAATGACGCCGCTGCCTCGACCCCACAAGCGGAAGCCTGGGTTCTGCGACTGCGGCTACAACCTCACCGGCAACGTTAGCGGCACGTGCCCGGAATGTGGGCGGAAGGTGGGGTGAAGGAATGCAGCCTCTGGATTACGAATCCCAACCTCCGAGAGTGCTGTCGGGCGTGAATCGGACTCCCAGCATCTGGCGGGCGTGGTCGCCGGTAATCTTTCAATTGACGGGGATTGGCCTAATTGTCACGGGGTCATTTTCCACATTTTTGGCAGCAAGGGGCGCGATGGTTTGCGGCTTAGCGCTTTGGTGGATTGGTTTCATCCACCGGCGGAGAGGAAAACGCCGCTAAAGATACTTCTACGCCGCATTCGAACTGCCCAGTATCCAAGGGAGAATGAGGGGAAGCGTCTGCTTCGTCTGCTTCGTCTGCTCTGTCCCAGCGCTTCTATTTTCGCCGATTTCTTGCGGAGATCCTGGTCACAGTGACAGGACACCCATTGAACTTTTTGTCCGTTGCTGCGCGGAAGTCGTGGCATCATGCTCGGGGTTCGCTTTGCGCAGCGACTTGGTGCTGCCGCCAACTTCATCGACACAGCCAACAACGACCGGGCAGGTCGGACTGAAACGCTGGTCGGCGGGTTCATGACTGGGGTCGGCGATGTCCGTGGCCCACGCTCCGTATTAGTAGCTGGGTCCCTTTAGCGGCCCTGCCAACGGTACGGGAGCCCATTAAGATCGGTTGCGTCGCTCGCACTCGCGGCCGGCGCATCTGCGGAGGTGTCTCATCGTGGATAAGACCGATTTGACCACGCGGCAAAAGGCGCTGGCTATCAATCTCGACGCCAAGACGTATGGAACCTTCGCCGAAATTGGCGGCGGCCAGGAGGTCGCACGATGGTTCTTCTCGGTCGGCGGGGCCGCCGGGACGGTGGCGAAGACGATCTCGGCTTATGACATGTCGCTCAGCGATTCGATTTATGGCACGGCAAAGCAATACGTCAGCCGCCAACGCCTTGAGGCAATGCTGCAACATGAGTTCGCCCAATTGCTCGAACGCCTCGCTCCCGCACGCGGCGATACCAAGACGTTCTTCTCCTTCGCCAACACCGTGGCCACGCGCAGCTACGGACATCCCGGCAACGGACGCGGCTGGCTCGGCGTCCGATTCCAATCCCGCCCACACGAGCAGCCGTCGAGCGTCATCATTCACGCCCACCTCCTGGACTCAACCGCCGATCGCCAGCAGGACGCGCTGGGCGTGCTCGGCGTCAACCTGATCCACGGCGCGTTTTTGCGACGCACCAGCATCGCGGACCTGATCGATTCGCTGATGGACGAACTGTCCCGCGAACGCGTCGAGATCGACATGATAAAGCTCACCGGCCCGGCGTTCGCCGGCGTGGACAATCGGCTGCTTAGCCTCCAACTCGTGGAGCGGGGACTGACCGACGCGGCAATGTTCACGGCGGACGGCGAGGTCGTGCAGCCGTCGGAAGTCCTCCACAAGAAACCCATCCTCGTGGGCCGAGGGAGCTTCAGGCCGGCGACGAAGCTCACGCTCGACCTGCTCACCAGGGCGCTCGACCAGTTTTTGCAGGAACCAGGCGTTCAGGGACAAAAGCCCATAGTGCTGGCCGAGATGACGCTGCGCAGCCTGAGCGTAGGCCCGGACGTCGGCCACGAGGATTTTCTCGCACGGGCGGAAATCCTGGGCGCTCTTGGGTTCGACGTTCTCATTTCGCGGTTCGGGGCCTTCTACCAATTAGCCGAGTACCTGGCCGCCTACACCGACGGCCTTATCGGGCTCGCGGTGGGGCTGCCCGCAACGCGACAAGTCGTGGCGGACGAGAGCTATTACAAGGACCTGCCGGGCGGCGTTCTTGAATCCGTGGGACGCCTGTTCAAGCGTTCGGTGAAGATGTACGTCTACCCGACTCGAGACCCCGCTTCGGGTGAGATCCAGACGGTGCAGCATGGACCGATATCACCGCCGTGGCATCACTTGCGTGAGTTGCTGCTGGAGATCGGCCGCGTCGTGCCCATTCACGATTACGACGAATCACTGCTGTCGATCCATACGCCGGAAGTTCTGGAACGGATCCAGCGACACGATCCGACTTGGGAAGCGATGGTCCCCGCCGTCGTGGCCGAGGCGATCAAGGCGAAGGGGCTCTTTGGTTTGAAATCCAGCGATCCACAGACAACATACTCAGTCCACCAAGGTTAGCCGGACCACGACTCCACTTCGCCAACCCGTGAGGACAGGAAACCGAATCCGATGACGAGGCGAAGTGGAAGTAACGTAAATTGTCGCGCTGATGCCTCGTTCCATCGCTTTGCATTTATCGTTCTCCCTGAGGAGTAAAACCAACTCATACTGCATAAATGCGATATGGTAAGGGAATGGAGATTCTTGAGTATGATCGATTTTCTGCGCGCCATAGGCGAGCAATTTCGTGGGCCTCAGTGAGCCGCCATCGACCGTGAAGACAGCCAGTCCTCGAAGCGCGTCGGGCCGATGCGCGGATGACTTCCGGGGGTGAGGCTTTGATCGGTCACCTTGACTCCGAAATAGCTCGCGTGAACATCTGTGGTCACTTGGCGTCCGTCTGGGTGTGCGTTCAGGAATCGTCGGACGAGTTCGTCCATCCGGATCGGCTCCGGACCCGCCAGTTCGATCGTGCCGTTCAACGGTTTCTCAACTGCGACGGCGGCTAATGCGGCAGCGACGTCATCCGACGCGACAAGTTGCATCAGAACGGGAGGCAATCGAACCGATTGCCCATCGGTCGCCGATTGGGCGATGGAGCCCACGAACTCGAAGAACTGCGTGGCGCGGACGATTGTATAGGGAATCGATGATGATTTGATCAGGTTTTCCTGCGCCATCTTCGCCCGAAAATACCCGCTCGCCAAGAGACGATCCGTACCCACGACCGACAATGCCACGTGGTGTCGCACGCCGGCGGCCGCTTCCGCGGCTAGGAGATTGCGTCCCGACGTCTCGAAGAAGGTTAGCACCGCCTTGTCTTCGAATGACGGCGAGTTCGCCACGTCCACGACCACTTGAGCGGCAGCCAGTGCTTGAGCGAGTCCCTCGCCGGTCAGCGTGTTGACACCCGACGAAGGAGACGCTGCCACTACCTCATGGCCTTGCTGACGAAGGATATGCACCAGCTTTGTCCCGACCAGCCCGGTGCCGCCGATAACGACGATCTTCACGGTAATCCTCCCGGTTTATGCCGGCCATCAAGATCCTTGAGACGCAGGTTTTGTGCCAGACGGCAAGTACTTCTCAGGGACTGCGTCTGTCCGCACTCTCACCGAGCCAAAGGGACAGCGATCGGAACCGGACAGAATGCTCGGTCCGCTGCAACCGACGCGCTATCGCGAGCGGTCCGTTCCAGTCTGTTCCTCGATCGATTGCGACGAAAGTGGCGGCTGGATTTGGGGGGAAGCGAAAGGGGTCGGGAGTCAATTCCAAGCGCACCCTGGAATTGACTCCCGACCCTTTATACGCTCCCCACCTGAGGTCCCATGCGTCACCTCTTAACAATTGATGGGACCGTAGGGCTCGGTTTCCGCGTTCATCGTGGCGGCTGAAGAGAGCGCTCCGGCAGCGGCACCGTTCAAAAAGAGGCGTTGCAATATACGTCGGCGAGAATGAAAGTGAGTATCGGTGGCCATCGGAGTACATAGCATGCCATACAGCATGGAGATCATCCATACCGGGGATTTCATTCACATGAACGACAAGGGCGGTCTCGACGTCGAGACGAGCAAGCAGGCCCTGTTCAAGCTCGCCAGGACTTGCGTCCAGAGCGGGATCACCAACGCGCTGTTGGACCTGCGCGACGCAAAGATCGAGTTGGACTTCCAAGATCTCTACAAGGTGGCGGAAGCGTTTAAAGAGATGGGATTCCGCACGAGCCACCGGCTGGCCCTGCTGTACCGCGACAAGGCCGGCCCCCGCGTGGAGTTCTTCTCCATCAAGCCTGGCGCGGGAGCGGAGTTCTTCGCCCGGCTCGCGTCGGAGCAGGGGTGGAACGTGCGCGCCTTCGGCGACTACGAACATGCCATCGAGTGGTTCAGCATGACGTCGCCTGCAGGATGATTCGGATAAGAAGTTCGTACTCGGATAAGAAGTTCGTACACCGGGTCGAACGTCGGCTTTCGGTGCGTCAAATCCTCAAAAGGGAGGTACAACATGTATCCCGTACGAGAACGCAAAGCGGTCGAACAGCATTCGGTCGGGACTGATCCGGGAAATACAGCCACCGCGCGGTGGATGTGGCCGGCGGGGCGGGCGGCGCTGCTATCGG
>JAQGHP010000386.1 GCA_028288775.1 Phycisphaerales bacterium
AACCGTGGCACGCCCTCCCCTACACGATTCGGACCTCCGGTCCGACCGGGCCGACACGGCCCGGCTCCGAACAGGTCTCGTCTGACCACACGTTTTGGTCGTTGGAAGCGATACGAGAATCCATCGCCTCTTACGCCCCTCCGGGGCTGAATGGTTGCTTCTGCTATTTTCCCCACGGCTTGCGCCGTGGGCTAAGGTCTTACGCCCCTCCGGGGCTGGGAGATTGGGCCTTATGTCCCTCCGGGGGCTGGGCGGCGCCCTCATACCTTTGAACGAAAAATGCCCGAAACTCCCTTTCCCAAACTCCGCGACGCTTCCGTGCCCGAGGGCTTTTCGCCCCGGCGGGCCGCGCACGCTTATGCCGAGCTGGCGGTGACCACGAACTTTTCGTTCCTGCGCGGGGCGTCCCATGCGGACGAGTTCGTGGTGCGAGCCGCGGAGCTGGGATACCGGGCGATCGGCATCACGGACGTGAACTCGCTGGCGGGCGTGGTCCGCATGCACGTCGCGGCGAAGGACGCGGGGATTCGGTTCGTAGTCGGAACGCGGCTGGTCTTCGCCGATCATCCGGACGTTTGCGTGTGGCCCACGGACCGGGCGGCATATGGAAGGCTTAGCCGCCTGCTCACCCTCGGCAAGAGGCGGGCGGGGAAGGGGAAGTGCGATTTGTCGATTGGGGATTTTCTGGAACACGCACAGGGGATGCACGCGGCGATCGTGCCGTCGGGCGAAGTCACCGAGCAGACCGTGCGCGCCGTGGGGGCGATGAAAGATGCACTGGGGCGGAGGTTGTCGATCGCGGCTTCGTGTGATTTCGAGTCGGACAACCTCTCGCGGCTGGACGAGCTTATGTCGCTGGCGCGGTGTACGGGGGTTCCGCTTCTGGCCACCAATGATCCGCATTATCACGTCGCCGAACGGCGGCAGCTTCAGGACGTGCTGACGTGCATCCGGCATGGATGCACGATTTCGGAAGCGGGGTTTCGGCTGTTCCAGAACGGCGAGCGGTACCTGAAGGCCGCGGGCGAAATGTACGCGCTGTTCGCAGACCATCCCCGGGCCATCACCCGCGGGCTGGAGGTTGCGGGGGAATGCACGTTCAGCCTCGACGAGCTGCGCTACGAATACCCGCGCGAGCTTGCGCCCCAAGGGCGATCTACGCTTGAATACCTCGCTGAGCTGGCCCGGGCGGGGGCGGAGGAAAGATATCCGTCGGGCGTGCCGGCGCGGGTGAGGGAACTGGTGGAGCGGGAGCTGAAGCTGATCGGCGAGCTGAAAATCGAGGCGTACTTCCTCACCGTTTATGACCTGGTCTGCTTCGCCCGCGGGCGGGGGATTCTCTGCCAGGGGCGCGGCTCGGCGGCGAACAGCGCCGTCTGCTACTGCATCGGAGTGACCTGCGTGGATCCGGCGAAAGTGGACGTCCTCTTCGAGCGGTTCGTATCCGCGGCGAGGAATGAGCCCCCTGACATCGACATCGATTTCGAGCACGAACGGCGCGAAGAGGTCATCCAGTACGTCTACGAAAAGTACGGGCGGGAGCGGGCGGGCATGACGGCGGAAGTCATCACCTACCGCGGGAAGTCGGCGGTGCGCGACGTCGGCAAGGCGCTGGGGCTGGGGCTCGACACGGTGGACCAGATGGCCAAGCGCCTCGACTGGTGGGACCAGGGCGTGCTCGACGAATCGCGGCTGCAGGAAATCGGCCTCGACCCGCAGGATCGCACGATCCAAAGAGTGGTCGGCCTGACGGGCCAGTTGCTCGGGTTTCCCCGCCACCTCTCGCAGCACGTGGGGGGGCTGGTGATGACGGACGCGATGCTCTGCGAGATCGTGCCGATCGAAAACGCCTCCATGCCCGACCGCACCGTCATCGAATGGGACAAGCAGGACATCGACGACCTGGGCATCCTGAAGGTGGACGTGCTGGCGCTGGGCATGCTCACCTGCATCGCAAAGTGCCTGGAACTGGTGAATGCCCGGCGGGGTGCGAACGTGCCCCTCATGCCGATGCACGCGATCCCCCCGGAAGACCCGGTGGTTTACGACATGATCTGCGACGCGGACACCATCGGCGTCTTTCAGATCGAGAGCCGTGCCCAGATGACGATGCTCCCACGGCTGTGCCCGCGCAGGTTTTACGACCTGGTGATCGAGGTCGCCATCGTGAGGCCCGGGCCGATCCAGGGCGACATGGTCCACCCGTACCTGCGGCGACGGAACGGAGAGGAGAAGGTCGCGTACCCGAGCGAGGCGATGCGGGCGGTGCTGAAAAAAACGCTGGGCGTGCCGCTGTTCCAGGAGCAGGCGATGCGCGTGGCGATGGTGGGCGCGGGCTTCAGCGCCGAAGAGGCCGACAAGCTCCGCCGGGCCATGGCCGCGTGGCGGCGGAGCGGGGGCCTGGAAACCTTTCACGAGAAGATCATCACCGGCATGACCCGAAACGGGTATTCGCCGCAGTATGCCGAGCAGTGCTTCAACCAGCTCAAGGGGTTCGGCGAATACGGTTTCCCGGAAAGCCATTCGGCGAGTTTCGCGCTGCTGGTATACGTATCGTCGTGGCTCAAGCGCCATCATCCCGCGGCATTTTGCTGCGCGTTGCTCAACAGCCAGCCGATGGGGTTTTACGCCCCCGCGCAGATCGTGCGGGACGCGCAGCTTCACTGCGTGCCCGTTTTGCCGGTCGATGTGAATGAGAGCGATTGGGATTGCACGCTCGAACCCGCCGCGGGGATTTTTGGTGGGGATGTCACGCCCAAATGGGATTGGGGAAAAGGCGGCCCGGGCGTGCGGCTGGGCCTCCGCATGGTGCGGGGGCTTTCGAGCGCTCACGCCGATCGCATCGTCGCGGCGCGCGAGGCACGCGGGCGGTTTGAGTCGGTGGGGTACTGCGCACGTTCCGCTTCCATTCCCGCGCATGCACTTCGGCGATTGGCCCAGGCGGATGCGTTTGGTTCGCTGGGCCTTTCCCGCCGACAGGCGATGTGGGAGGCGATGAAAAAGCGGGATGAGTCGATGCCCTTGTTCGAGGACGTGCCGGATGAGGATTCATCGCCGGTTGCTTTGCCGGTCATGCCCGAGGCGCAGGAGGTGACTGCCGACTATCAGACCGGCGGGCTGTCGTTGAAGCGGCATCCGCTTGCGCTGGTGAGGAAGGAGCTTAGCGCGATGCGCGTCATCACCGCCGCCCAATTGGCGGGGATGCAGGCGGGCAAGTGGGTGAGCGTTGCGGGGCTGGTGCTGATCCGGCAGCGGCCGGGGACGGCGTCGGGCATCGTGTTCGAAACGCTGGAGGATGAGACGGGCGTGGTGAATCTCATCATCAGGCCGGACGTGTTCGACCGCTACCGCGCCGCCGCCCGGCATGCGACGCTCGCGAAGGCGGACGGCTACGTGGAGAGGAAAGGGCAGGTCGTACACGTGATGGCCAAACGGCTGTGGGACTTGAGCGCGCTGGTTGCGGGGAGCGACGTGCGCTCGCGGGATTTTCATTAAGGGCAGTTTTGCGGGGCGACTTCAGAGCCGGGCCATGTCGGCCCGGTCGGAGCGTTACTCCGTCTGACTCCCTCTCCCTCGTACGCGGGGGAGAGGGCGGAGGTGAGGGGCCGGGCGTGAAGTTGTGTGACTCGCAAGAAGATCATGTAAGGTGGGTGTACTCGCCCACCATTTGTCACTGGGGGGGCCGGTGAACGGTGGGCGAGCACACCCACCCTACATGATTCCGAATTCAGGCGCAACTCGACGTTCCGCCCCTCACCCTAGCCCTCTCCCCCGAGTACGAGCTGAGCGCCCGACACTTTTTGTAACGGCCGAGCTTGAAAACAGCGGCACCCATGTCCCATCCTGAGTTGTTGTTGCCAATTCAAGCAGGAGCCATGGGTGCTCAACGGATGATACGGCAATGGACCGACGCCGTGAACGACTTGTTTTCTTCGCTGCACGGGCACAGCCTCAAGGCCCTGGCCTGCTTCAGCTTCGCGATGTGCGCCGCCGACCACTGCCACTCCGGCAAGCTCGCCCCCTGGGCCCCGTTGGCAGCCAGGCCCGCCAGCAGCCGCAGCGGAAGGCAAAGCCTCCGCGGGCGCTGGGAACGGCTGCTGGCCAACGACACGCTGGACGGGTCGGCGGCCCTGGCGGAACTGGCCGGCGGCGTGCTGGGGACCTGGGCCGGACGCAAGCTGCTTTTGGTCCTGGACGAGACGCCCAACCGGGAAGACCTGCGGAGCCTGCGGCTGGGCGTCGCCTACCGCAAGCGGCTGCTGTGCCTCAACGCCCGCTGCTACCCGACCGACAAGCCTCCGATGCCCATGCCCGAGTTGGTCCGCCGGGAGCTCCGGGAGACGGCCCGGGCCCTGCCGCCGGGCGTGGAGGTCACGTTCCTGTGCGACCGGGGCCTGGCCTGGCCGTCGGTGATGGACTGCGTGCGGGAATTGGGCTGGGGCCACGTGCTGCGGCTGCAGCGGAGCACCCGGGTCAAGTTGCCCGATGGACGGATCATTGCCGCCGGGGACTTGGTCAAGCGACCCGGCGGGCGATGGCACGGGCGGGTGATGGTCTTCAAGAAGGCCGGCTGGCGGGACGCCCACGTGAGCGTCGTGTGGGACAAACGTTCCGGGGAGCCTTGGATCCTGGCGGCCAAGGAGGACGGGGCGCGGGGGCTGCGTGCGGCCACTTCCTACGCCAAGCGCAACTGGTGCGAGCAGAGCTTCCGGGACGAGAAAAGCAGCGGGTTTCACTGGGCCCAGAGCCGTGTGCAGGACCCCGAGCGGGCGATGAAGCTCGTGTTGCTGATGGCGCTGGCGGCGTTGCTGTCGATCAGCCTGGGCACGTGGCTGGTCAAGAGCGGCCGCCGCGGCGACCTGGACCCGCACCGCCTGCGGCGACTGAGCTACTTTCAACTGGGGTTGCGCTGGCTGCGCCACCTGCTGGGCCGCGCCGGGGACTGCGACCTGCCGCCGTACTTGCCTTACCTGCACCCTTCCTAGAAAGTGTCGGGCGCTCAGCGAGTACGAGGGAGAGGGGACCGGAGCGCTCTGATTACGGCTCTCCTCGTGCTAGACAAGGCCGTACACCGGCACCAGCCCGCCGCGGGTTGTGGCGTTTTGTGGGGAGGCGAGGAAGGCGATGGTCGCGGCAACCTCGCTGACCTTAGGCCACTTGGCGAAGTCGGCCTTGGGCATGGCCTGGCGATTGATGGGCGTGTCCATGATCGAGGGAAGCACCGCGTTGACCCAGATTCGCTCGGCGGCCAGTTCCTCCGCCAGGCACGACGTCAGATTGGCGACGGCGGCTTTGCTCGCGGCGTAAGCGGAGAGGCCGGGAGCAGGGACGACGGCCGGCCGTGCGGCGACGTTTACGATCCGGCCGCCGGGGGCGCCGGGGGAGGTTCGGATTTTTTGCACCGCCTCGCGGCAGCAGAGGAAGCTCGTCACGGCGTTCGTCTCGAACATCTTGCGGAAATCTGCGAGGGACGTGTCCACGATCGAGCCGGCGGTGAACCCGCCCGCCGCGTGAACTGACGCCCAAAGCGACGGCAGCGATTGATAAAACGACCGCACCGCGCCTTCGTCGCCCAGATCGACGGGGGCGACGATCTTCACGCGCGGATCCCGCGCGAGCGGAAACCCGGCGGCGTCGGGCGCGCGGTGCGCCGGGATATGGACCGTTGCACCGGAGCCGATGAGTAGTTCCACGACCGCGGCACCCAGCGCGCCGGCGCCGCCGGTGACGACGACATGGCGATTGGCAAAGTCGATTTCCATAAGCGGGCCCACCTTCGAGTTGGGAAATCCAGGAATGACAAAACCTCAGCCACGATGATAGCCTGACTTCTCCATGAAAACCGGATGAGCCTTCACCGCGACCGGGAAGTTTCCCGCGAGACTTGGGAACTACGCGCCGTAAGGCATGGGGAGTACCAATCGCCCGTCGCCTCGGATAGTTTGCGGGGCGGCAGCCCGCGGCGGGCGGATTCCTGCATGACCATATTGTAAGGGTTCAGCGATTGAAGGCGATTCATGCCAAAAGAAATGTTGATGCCGGCTTCGGAAACAAAGTCGGAAACGACGAGTGATCGACTGTTCGCCGCGACGTTGACGGCGGTCTACGCGGCGTGGGTAATATTCGTCGCGCTCCACCACGAGCCGTGGCGCGATGAGGCGGACGCCTGGCTGGCCGTGCGGGACATGGGGCCCGGGCAGTTGTTCCACTGGCTCGGGCCGGCGGGGACGCCGGGGCTCTGGTATCTGCTGATCATGCCGCTGGCGAAGCTCGGGCTCCCCTACATGGCGATGGGGATGCTGCACGCGGGGCTGGCAATTGTCGTCGTGGCTCTTATCGCGTTTTGCTCGCCCTTCTCGCGGCCGATCAAGGTGCTGATCGCGTTCGCTTACGCCTTCTCCTACGAGTATTCGATCGTCCGCCGAAGCTACGTGCTCACGGCATTGCTGCTGTTTTTGCTCGCGATGGTTCTGGCGGCGCGGCATCGCCGATACGTTGCACTGGGAATATTGCTGTGCCTGCTGTTCAACACGAATGCGCACGGATTTTTCTTCGCGGCGGCCATTGCCGCGGTGGTCGCGGTGGAGGTAATTCGCAGCCCGCAGCTTTCGCGCGGCGCAATCGCGGGGGCGATGATCGCGGCGTTCGGGGCGGCCCTCGCCCTCGCGCAGATTTTGCAACCGACGCACGCGCATCTGCCATCCCCGGGCCGGCGATGGCCGGTGCTCGGGTACATTCTGTGCGAAGCGTTTTTCCCGCATGTTCAACATTTCTCCAATCACCAGTTCCACTTCCCGCACGGCCGCCGACTGCTGATCTACGCGGTATTTCTGGGCTTGCGCGGCGCGGGCGCATTGGTCGTGCTTGCCGCGCTGTATCTGATACGCCGATCGCGCGAAACGCTTGCGGTGGTGATGCTGGGAGGGGCGGCGATCGCGTACCTGGGGGTTTTCAAATGGTACGGTGGCGAGCGCCACGCCGGCCTGCTGTTCGTTCTCCTTCTCTTCGGCATTTGGATTGCCGAGCAACGCCGGCGGCAAGACCCGCCCGCCGCGGAGGCGCGGCATGGCGCTTTGCTCCATCGGCTCAGTTGGGCCGCGCTGACGGTAAGTTTCGTCGTGGCATGTGCGGAGGGGGTGCTATGGGGCTATCGCGATGTGCGGTGGGATTACTCGGGATCAACACAAGCGGCGATGTATCTCCGGGACCACGAGCTCGCGGATACGCCCATCACCTGCATCGGGGCCGCTCCGGTTGAGGCCTTGTTGCCGTATCTGCCGGCCACGCGGGTGTGGTACCCGGGCCGGGAAGAATACGGAACGTACGTGAACTGGGGCCGGGAATGGGAAGCGGACGAACACATGCCGCAGGAGGAATCCCTGCGTCGCATCCACCGGCAATTTCCGTTGGGCCGCTATGTGCTGATCGTTCCGGCCGAGCGATTGAGGTCTGCCGACACCGGTGGCTATCAGCTGCTGTTCAAGAATTCCCGATATATTTTCGATCACAACGAGGAAACGTACTTCATCTATCTCCACGAGGACGCCCCCGCGCTACGCGCGAGACAATGATCGCATATCTCAATTGCGCCCGAGCGCCTGCGGGCCAATGGCGGCCCGCAGGCGTCGTTTCATCCACCGATTCAGGTGGGTTGGTTATCGGGTGCCGTCGTCGAAGTACAGTTTGTAATTGTGGCGGGGGCTCATCTGCCGATCCGCGACGCGCTGTCCGTCCACCGTGACGAGATTGCCGCCCGGGTCGAGCGTGAACCGCTGGTCGCGGTCCAGCCGCCCTGACCACACCAATCGGCCATCGTCCGCGTCGTAGGCGTAAAGTGTGCCGCTGTGATCGGGGCGATAGGTGACGGCCTCGCGGCCGCTGACGGTGCGCACTTCATGCGCCCGGGAGGGAATGACCGAACCAATGTCGCCGCGTGCCACATCCGCCCGGTCGGCTGCGTGGTCCGGGTCATGGTCCACAACCACGTCACCCGTCGAGGTGTGCGTGCGCGTCACGGTGCCGTCGCGGCTCGACGACGACTCGCAGGCGATAGAAGTCATGGCCGCACCGACAAAGGCGATGCACAACGAACCATAAACAGGTCGCATAAGAAGCTCCTTCGCAAAAATCGAAGACCACTCGAACGGGAATGCTGTCACGCAAATGCCGTTCCGCGGAGGTCGCTTTGGAAACGAATTTCAGAGGGGAAAAAAGCGAGGAGCGTTGCGAAATCCTTGGGAATGCGCCTTCTCCGCGCAGCATGCAACGAAACGGTGCGGCGATAAACAGCCCGCAAACACAGCCCCACCGTCCATGGATATGCCAACTTTTGTGGCCCGGAAATTCCACCGCCTGGAAGGGCGGTGCCGCAGCGCCGCGGCACCGGGCTTCCGCCCGGCGTTCTCCCAACTCTGCCCCGAAAGTGGCCATACCCCGTCCATTAACCGCCGAAAATGTTGGACTTTTGCGTCAACGGCGGATACGTTCCCAACCCTCCCAATCGTGCATGGTCGTTTTGCCGGGGAGGATTACGGAACGGCCATCGGGGTTCACCCCCGATAAATTCCATCTGTCGGCCGCGAACTCAACACGACCCGTAATCGCGTGGATTGCTCAGCATTCTTGCGATACGCAGGAAGTGGGTAAAATTTGCGAGCGGGCATGAGAGGGACCGGGAATGTCGAAAGAGAGTTGGAGAATACGCGAGCGGGCGCTAAGGCGTCGCAAGCGGGCATTTCAAGCTCTAGCCGGGCACGGGATCGGGGCGCGTCGATTTACTTGCGAAGCCCTCGAACCCCGCCGACTTCTAAGCGGCACCGGGTTCACGAGACTGCCGGATTCGGGCCCCGCGCCGTCAGGGGCCGCGGCGCGTGCGTTCTACGTCAATGACGGCGCTTTCACGCAGGGCGACCTCACGACCGCCCCGGGCAACGACGCGAACTCCGGCCTGGATACCGCGCATCCCAAGGCCTCGATCCAGGCGATTCTCAATGCCTATACCCTCGGGCCGGGGGACGTCATCAACGTGGATTTCGGCACGTACAACCTTGGCAGCAATGTTGTGATTCCGGCGGTCCGATCCGGCGTAACCATCCGGGGTTATTCCAGCGCCGTCGATCCGTCGCGGGTCGCGCTCATCAGCCGCAACGGCACGGCCGCGGGGAGCTTCGGGTTTGAACTCCAGGGCGCGACGAACGTCACGCTCGACCACCTGACCATTACCGGCGGCGACGCGGGCATCTTTGCCGCCGACAATGCCGCGAGCACCGGCCTTACCATCTTCAATTGCGAAATATACGGCTGCGTTAATTACGGCGTCTTCCTGGGAAGCACCAACGGGGGCGCGACGATTTCCGATAGTTATTTCCACGACATGGCGGCGGGCGCCAAAGCCGGTATCTCCACACACCTCGACCAGGTGACAATCAACCATAACCGGGTCTATAACAACCCGCAGTACGGCATCGACGTCGAAGGCGGCAACAACAGCACCATCAGCAATAATTTCGTGTCCGGCAATGGCGGGGGCATCGTCGCAGACGCGTCGACGGTTTCCGGCAACCTGGTGAACAACAACCTCAACGTCGGGATCAGCGTCAGCGGCAGTTCCACGGTCACCGGGAACAGCACTTTTCATAACATGGGCGGCTCGCCGGGCGCGGGTATTCAAGTCTTCGGGGGAACGGTGAAAGGCAACCTCTCTTATGGCAACACCGCCGGTATTCTCGTCAGCGGCGAAGGGACCATCTCCAACAACAGCGTCTATAGCAACACCGTCGTCGGGATCTCCTGCGGGAGCGGGGCTGCCGTCTCGCAAAATGTCATCTACAGCAACGGGTGGGGCATTCAGGCGAACGTCCCCCCCGGCGATTCCAGCAGCTTTCTGAATAACCTCCTCTATTCCAACTCGACCGGCGGCCTGCAGCTCATCGGCGGATACAACACGCCCGTCGTCAACAACACCATCTATCAAACCGCCGGCGATGCCTTCTCGCTCGTCTGGCAGGCGAACCAGACCAACGTCTCCTTGCGCAACAACATCTTCTGGGTAACCAGCGGCTACGACATTCGGGTCGATCCGAACAGCACGGCATCCGTCAGCAG
>JAQGHP010000398.1 GCA_028288775.1 Phycisphaerales bacterium
ACGTTCGCGCGGAAGTCGGTGAGCAGGAAGTATTCGAGCTCGACGTCGAGATGGTCGATCGGTTTCCAGCTCAAAGAGCTGTAAGGCAGCCCGGCGACGACCGAAAGCTTGGGGTCAAAGCGGTGGCTGTAGCCGAAGCCCGGCAGCGGCAGATCGGGGGCGTAGGTGCGGTGGCCGTCGTAGTCGATGATGATGCCCAGGGCGTCCGTCTCGTTGATCTCCTTGGCGATGACCAGGTCGGCCTTGCCATACCAGGCGCGGCCTTCGCCGAATTCGTTGTTGCCGGCATAGCCCGCGCCCACCGTGATGCCGGCGAGCCAGCCGTTGCCCTTGTAAACGCCGGTTCCCAAGGCGATCGACTCATCGGACAGACGATTGGGCACGCGGACGTCGTGGCCATGAAAATCGAGGCGCATGAAGTCATAGCCGACGCGCGGGCTGATCTCGTTGCCGGGGAGGATGCGGAAGCGCCCGACGGAATCGTACATGTCCAACTGGTAGCGCATGTCCGAGGACTTGTCATGTCCGGCGTTGAAGAAGAGGCCCTCGGCCCGCCCTTCGAAAAGCTGGTCCTTCTCGGGCCAGGGCTTTACGAGCAGTGGCGCACCGGTCTGGGCGCGGGCGGACGACGCGGCCAACAGCAATGCAAGCGTGAGGCACAACGCTACACCGGTCCGGGATATGTGAGGCAGATTAAGCATGGGTCCTCGAGAGAAACATTGTTCACATTGAATCACTTATCCTCTCATCTTCGGCATAAGGATCAAGTTGTGCGTAATAGTTGGCATGCCCAACGCGCCCCGATCAGCACGTCGGACTACACGGCTGTCAATACCTTGTCATCGCATAAGGCGGCGTGGTCCCATAACTTGCCGCGAGCGGGGATTCAGTTTCTTGATAAATCGGACGCTGGCATGGCGGTCATTGCGCTGAGTGCATTGGTTGGAGGGCATCGAAAAGTCTAAAATTTCCCCCCGGATGTCTAAGTGCGCAAATATTATTACTTGATGCCCCCTAAACGGGCATAAGTGCTAAAATGTCGATGATAAATCATGGTAAGGCAAATGTCCCTCGAACCCCTCCAACTTCACACTCCGGCCGAGATCAGCCGGATGCTTGCTGAGCGGGCGCGTGAACTTCGATTGAGGCTGGGCCTGAAACAGAGCACGCTCGCCCGGCGCGCGGGGATCACGCTTGCGTCTTTGCGGAGGTTTGAGCAGACCGGCGAAGCTTCGCTCTCGCGGCTATTGCAGATCTGCCAGGCACTTGGCCGGCTTGATGAATTCGCCGGCCTTCTGCAGCCGCCCGTCCTCCGCACGATGAAGGAGCTGGAATTGCGATCCGCGCAGACCGCGCGTAAGCGAGGTTCGCGATGAGAAAGCTCGATGTCCGACTTAGGCGTTCATCCGCCGATGAGATCGTCGTCGGCCAACTGGCCGAAGCCGAACGGCGCGTGTATTTCGAGTACGACCCGCAATTCCTCGATCGCGGGTTGCAGTTGTCGCCGTTCAAGCTCCCTTTGCAGGCCGGGCTGATTGAGCATGTGGACAGATCGTTCGGGATGCTGCCCGGCCTGTTCGATGACTCATTGCCGGACGGATGGGGGCTGCTCTTGATGGATCGCGCGCTGCGTCGGCGGGGAAACGATCCCGCTGCCGCTTCTCCCCTTGACCGGCTCGCTTATTTGGGGACGCGCACCATGGGGGCGCTGACATACCACCCTCCCGAAGAGATCGAGCGCGACGACCGGCTGCTCGATCTGGAAGCGCTCGGGAAAAATGCGCAGGAGGTTTACAGCGGCGAAGCGGTTGAAGTGCTGCCGGCATTGCTGCGGGCAGGTGGTTCGCCGGGAGGTGCCAGGCCGAAGATTCTCGTCGGCCTCAAGGGTAAACAGATCATCTCCGGCGAAGACGACCTGCCCGCCGGGTTCGAGCATTGGATCGTGAAGTTCTCGGCATGGGCCGACGCCCGCGATGCGGGGCCGATTGAATACGCGTATGCGCTGATGGCAAGGGCCGCGGGCATCGACATGCCGCCCGTCGTTCTTTTGCATGCGTCACGCGCCAGGCACTACTTTGCGGTCAAGCGGTTCGACCGCATTGAAGGCAACCGCCGGGTCCATGTGCATACTTTCGGGAACGTCATCCAGACCAACTTCCGCATCCCATCGACCGACTATGCCGACCTGTTGAAGGTCACCAGCGCCCTGACGCGAAATCATGCCGACGTGTTGCAGGTGTTTCGCAGAATGGCGTTCAACGTCGTCACGCACAACCGTGACGACCATGCGAAAAACTTCGCGTTCATGATGAACGACACCGGTGAGTGGTCCCTCTCGCCCGCGTATGACCTCACATACTCAAACGGCCCGGGCGGCGAGCACATGATGACCGTCGCGGGCGAGGGGAGCGCGCCCGTAAGGTCGCATCTTATGCAGTTGGCGACGCAATCGGGAATCCTCGCGGCGGACGCGACGGGAATCATCGATCAAGTGAATGAGGCAGCTAAGACGTGGCTCTCGGCCGCGGAGCAAGCGGGTTGCACACAAAAGGCCGCGCGACAGATCGCGCGGGCGATCCACCCGATTTGAATTGCTACTTTTCCGCCGCCAGCACTTTGTCCAGCCACGCGGCGACCTTTTCGTCCCATAACTTGCCATGGGCGCGGAGGCCCTTTTCGCTGAGATGAATGCCTGCGCCGTTGTTATCGCGATTGTCTCCCGCGAGGGTGTCGGAGTCGGGGCCTTGGAGGGCGATGCCCTGGTCCCAGAGGCGCTTCTGGGCGTCGCGGATGTTGTTGAAGCTTGCTTCCTTGGAGTTGTGGTAGGAGACCTGCGCGACGAACCAGGGGAAATCCCAGCCGGCCTGGCGCTTGGAGGCGAGGATGACGTTGGCGAGTTTGGCGGCGTATTCATCGGCGGACATGCTGGACAATGGGTCGCTGTCGGATTCGCCCTGGTGCCAGAGAACCGCGCGGAAGCCGAAGTAGCCGAGCTGGTCGATGCGGGAGGTGGTGTGGCGGAAAAGTTCGCCGTTGGGCTGCCAGGCGTTGACGCTTGTGCCGCCATGACCGGTGCAGGCGATGCCGATGGGAACGTGATACCGGGCGGCCATCGCGTCCGCGAACGGCGGCCAGGGGCTGCCTCCGGTGGAGTTGTCGTGCGCCCCGGGCTGCGGGTCGGCGGCGGGACGCCAGTTGATTCCGTCGAACGTCGAGGCCAAGCCGCTCTGCGGCTCCTGGCGTTTTTCGCCGTAGTTGGTCGAGTTGGATTGGCCGGCGATGACGAAGACTTCTCCCACGCCGATGTTCTCGACCAGCGCCTGTGCTACGGTGTTGCCCCCCGCTTTCGCCTGCACCTCGACTTTGTACCAACCGCCTGCCGGGGTTTGCACTTCCGCGTTGAACGCCTTGGTTGTCGCGTCGAAGGTCAGGGGTTGCCATTTGTCCGGCAGGTCGCCATCCGCCGATTTGCCCGTGAAGCGCACCTCGACGGATTCCGCGCTGGGCTTCACATGCCCGCTCACGCGGACGAGGCCGCCGGCTTTTGTGCGGCGTTGGATGACCTGCCATGGCCGGGGCGAATCGATGGCGAGATCCGGCTCGGCGATCTTCCCCTGCTGCACGTCCGCGGCCCGCGCCGCCTCGGCCGGGGTGGGATCGGAGATTTGTACGACGATCTTCCGTGTCTCGCCCGCCTTAAGGTCGGCCTCGATCACGCCGGTGTTTTCGGCGTATGGCCCCCAGATTTTCGTAGCCCCGCTGATATGCAGTTTCTTGTCGCCGACCAGCCAGACGGAGTCGGGCCAATTCTCCTTGACGGGCATCTTCACCATCTCGCCGCGGTCGTTCATCACGACGCCGATTGCGGGGTCGAGCACAAAGACGAATTGCAAATCGGTCGGCGTGGTGTTCGCGACGGAGAGCGTAATCGTGTCGGCGGAAAACTCGTACGTCACCGCCGGCTTCCCGTCCGCCTTGGCGACGACGGTGCTGTCATTGGGCTGTTCGACCTTGTTGAGGGGGACGGGACCGTGCTGAAAGCAATACGCCCCGCGCGAGACCCCGACGCCGGGCTTGAGCATCTCCTGGCCCTTGACCTTCAGATTTGTGAGTGCGCCGTCGGCGGCAATGTCGGCTTCGTATTTTTCGGCTTTGACGTGCCGTGCTTCGCCGTTGGTTTTGGTGATTTCCACGCCTGCGGAAGCCCGCGGCAGGTAGACGAGTAGGGAGACCACACAGGCGAGAAGGAGAGAACGTGCGCGATTCATCATGGCAATCCTCGGTTGGAAGGCCATGAAATATCCCCGCGGGCACCAGCAGCGTCAACGGCGGCAGAAATGCACTTCACTCCGACGGCGCATCTTCCGGGTCGAGCATCGCCTCGGGATCGATTGCGACGGGCGGCTCCGCGGGCTGCAGCACCGGCAGGCTCACGTGCGTCGAGTGCGGGGCGGCGGTCGTACCCGCGGCCTTGAGAAGGTCCTGCTCGAGCTGGGACTTCGGCTTCTTCTTCGCCCGGGGCGGCCGCCGGCCCTGCTTTACGTCTTCTTCGAGCTGCGCTTTCCGGCGAAGAATATGGTGGTAGTGCTGGGCGAAGCGGTGGGCTTCATCGCGGATGTATTGCAGGAGCTTCAGGCCCTGGTGATTGCGTGCCAGACGGATCGGATCGCTTTTGGCCTGCGTGTAGACCAGCTCTTCCTTCTTGGCCAGCGAGATCACCATCGGCGGTTTGACGTCCATGTACTTGAAGACGTCCATCGCGGCGTGAAGCTGGCCCAGGCCGCCGTCGATGAGGATCACGTCGGGGAAGAGCTCGTTGTTGCTGCCGGCCTCGCGGTAGCGCCGGCTTACGATTTCCTGAATGCTTAGGTAGTCGTTATTCCCCTGCCCGTGATTGATCTTGTACCGGCGATAGCCGTCCTTGAATGGCACGCCGTCGATGAAGCAGACCTTGCTGCCGACCATCTCGCCACCTTGCAGGTGGGCGATGTCGATCCCCTCGACGATCCGCGGCGGCTCCGCCAGCCCCAGCGCCGCCTGGAGCTCCACAAGCCCTTCCTTGGGGTTCTGAACGAACGCCTCGGGCTGCCAGTACTCCTGCTCGCCCTTCTTCGCGCGGGCACCCAGGCTTTGTAGCGCCTTCAGTTCGTCGCGCAGCTTGGCGGCGCGCTCGAATTGCAGGTTGGTGGACGCCTCGACCATTTCCTTTTCCATTTCGCGGAGAACGGTTTTCTTGTCCCCGTCCAGGAACTTGATCAGGCGGCCGATGTCTTCGCGATAGGTGTCTTTCGATATTTTCGCCGCACACGGCGCGGTGCATTGGTGGATCGGATAGAGCAGGCACGGCCGGAAGAAGCGGCGCTTGTCGTCATTGGCGCTGATTTCCAGATGGCACGTGCGGAACTTGAAGGCCTTCTGCAAAAGCGTTACCGCTTCCTTGAGCGCGTAGACGCTGGTGAACGGGCCGTAGAGTTTGACGCCGGCAGTCCGCGGCTCGCGCGTGACGTAAACGCCAGGGAAGTCTTCGCCCGTTGTCACCATGAGATAGGGGAAGGTCTTGTCGTCCAGCAGCCGGGCGTTGTAGCGGGGCTGAATGTCCTTGATGAGGCGATTCTCCGACAGCAGCGCCTCGACCTCGCTCTCGGTTTCGATGACCTCAAAATCGACGACGTGATCGAGGAGGCCAGCCTTCTTGTGCTCGAGCTTGGTGGCCGCCTGGAAATAGCTGGCGACGCGGTCGCGCAGGCTGGACGACTTGCCGACGTAAATGACGCGGCCCTTCTCGTCCTTCATGAGGTAGACGCCTGGCGCCTTGGGCAGGGCCCGGGCCTTCTCGGCGAGTTTGGAAATGCGATCGTCCATGGATGAGCCCCGCACGCCGTGCGGCTTCGCCTCCGTGCGTACGCGGAACAATCATACGCCCCGCGACCGGCAATTGTTGGCTTTCATCCGCGATATGCAGCGGGCTGCGCAGTGTTATGGGGCGTTGATTGGGCTACGCAACGACCGCGGTGCGGGAGAGATTGCGAGGGCGCGAAAGCAGCCATGTAGGGTGGGTGTACTCGCCCACCGTCTCCTCGACCGCGTTTGGGCGCGAAATCCCAATGGTGGGCGAGTACACCCACCCTACACAGACAATACCCCGGCAATCCCATCTGTGTTCATCTGTGTCGATCCGTGGCGACACCACTCCCACATTTCCTTTGCGGCTTTGCGGTCTCTTCCAGTCAGGGCGATTTGACGTGTGGGGCGGTTGTATCGTAGGTCTTGGTGGAGAAGAGTCGCCGTAAGGAGAAATGCGATGAGCCGCTTTTTGATCGTTGCCGCCGCCCTGTTTGCCTTTGGTTTTAGCGCCGCGCCCGCCGCCGCCGGGCACCACCACAAATCGGGGGCTACGGCCACTACGCTGACGACGAAGAAATCCACGCCGAAGAAGCATCAGGCGAAGCCGAAGCACCACAAGCCTACGAAGGGTGCATCAAAGAAATAATGGGCGGGGTTGATGTCCGGTCCGATTCCGCTCGGAGGTGACTGGGCCAGTCCACGGTCGCCGACTCGCGCCCTTAACGGCGTGGTTGGCGACCGTGGGCTCAATCCTCCGCCCCCGCCACTGGCGGTTTCGGGCGGAGCATAGAAGCCTTGGCTTTCATGTCCTCGACCTCGCGCTGGAGCTTTTCATGGCGCGAGCGGTTCTGCACGTCGCGGATCTGGCGGATGGTCTTGAAGGTTGTGCGCAGGAGGATCGTACCAATCACCCCGGCCAGGAATGCGAAAAGGGCGACCGTCAGCGTCGAACCC
>JAQGHP010000407.1 GCA_028288775.1 Phycisphaerales bacterium
GTGATCAAAACATTGCTCATCAACGGCGCGGTCAAGCCTTCCGACTGGACGCACTCCCCCACCGCTCCCCTCGACACGCGGTACGGCGGGGGAATCGTGAACGCGTACAACTCCTACATTCTCCTCACCGCCGGCCAGCACACCTTCTCCAGCGGCAACACCACCGGCTCGCTTTCGGGCACGGCCCCCGCCAACATCACGGGCGCCGCCGACCCGCTCGCCGGCTGGGATCTCACCACAATCACCTCCGGCACCTCCACCGACGCCGTGAACCATTACGTCGTCAAACCCCCCGTCGCCGCGGGCGTCACAGGCTACACGCTCACCGCGACGCTCACCTGGTACCGCCAGGTAAATCAGGCGACCGTCAACAACCTCAACCTGTTCCTCTACGACTCGACCAACCCCACGGCAGTGGACAAAAGCATCAGCCTGGTCGACAACGTCGAGCACCTCTACACGCTCAGCCTTACGCCCGGGCACACGTACGACCTGCAAATCCTCAAGGACGGGGGGCTCATGGGATCGACCACCGTCAGCAATCAGGAAACCTACGCCCTCGCCTATAGTTTCACGGCCGTCCCCGAGCCCATGTCACTCATGCTGATGCTGTCTGGGATGCCGATCTTCTTCCGACGCTCATCGCAACGCGAAATTCGGTAGCGGCTCTGAGGGTTCCCCGCGGCCCCTACGGCTTCACGACGAACGGCTTATTCTCGCGTGCGATTTCAGGCGGGACCGGGGGGATCGGCGGGTATGTCCTGGCAAACCGCTTGAGTTCTTCCGGCTCGATCAGCAGCCAAGCGCCGCCTCGGTCGGCGGCAGGACCCGCCCATGCTTCCACAAGGCCCTTCCCGCCGGACGTGTCCGCGTCGAACACGGTTTTGTACCGAAGCCTCGACATCGGGATCTGGTACCAAAAGGCCCGCCCTTCGCCGACGAGGATGAGCTTCGTATCAACCGGCATTCCCTCGATCGCTTCCGAAGTGAAGTAACGCAGGTCTTCGTTCCCGAGCAACTGGCCATCTCCCGAAGCCTGGATAATGCCCAGGCGCTTTGGTTCGCCTTCGGCGCCGTATAGGAACGCGGCAAAACGTGAGTGCTTGGGATCGGCGTCGGAGCCGTATAGGAATGCCGCAAGACGCGCGTTCACTCGCGCCGCGCCGAGGATGCCAAATACGATGACGAGCACGACTCCGCCCGCCGCGGCGCGCCGCCATTCAATCCGCGCCGCCAGCAACGCGGCCAGCGGAATCGCCAGCACGAAGAATCGCCCCTGAAGGTGCGTAAACCCTGCCCAAAATAGTGCAAGCAGGAGCAGCATCCCCGCCAGAAACCAGCTCTCTGGCCGGCGAATTGACAGCACGAACCCCGCCGCGGCCAGCGGGAAAAGCAGGTAACCAAACTGCCAGCCGACCGCGGTCTGCCGCCACAGTTCCCCTCCCCTCATTATCGGCGAGCGCAAAGCCTCCACCGCCTTGTGGGCGTGTTCGAAGCGCTCCATTTGCTCCGGGCTGAAATGCCCCCGTCCCAGCAGCGGCATGGCCTCGGGGAAAACCGGGTTGTGTGCCCATGCCATGTTGCGCACAAGCCAGGGCGTGAAGCAGAGCGATCCCATCAAAAGGAATAATGCGATCCCAATCCAGAAACCCCGGCCGCCCGTGAATCCGGCCTCGGATCGGATTACAGGGTCGGTTTCTGTGGAAGTGGACTTGCGGCCTAGCATCGTCAAGAAACCAACTGCAACCGCGCAGATCGGCACAAATACGAGCACTTCCGGCACCGCTGTCAGCTTGCTCCCGCAGGCAAAGCCCGCCATCACCCCTGCCAGCGCAAAACGGCGCAGGCGACCCTGCGCCTCCGACAATGCCGCCGGCGCCCAGCCGATTGCGAGCGTCCCGAATAGCAAAAAACCGCCTTCGTCGTAGGCGATGGGCGCGAGTTGCGAAAGCCACGGCACGCTCGCCGCTGCGAGCGTCGCGATCATCGCCCCCGGCGGCCCCGCCCCTCGCCTTGCAAAACCGTACACCGCCAGCACCGTCAACACGACAAACGCACCATGCATCAACTGCGCCAAATACATCCCCGCCCACGGCCCGCCCCGAAGGTGCATCGCGAGCAGATAATGCATCTCCACGTTGAACGGGAAGTACGAGAAGACGTTGTGATGCAACGGCACGATCCGCCCCGCCTCATACCACTCGCGGGGGATTTGCAAGTGGTACTCCGCCACGTCATACCCGTGCGGCTCCTCGGGTGTCCAGAGCATCCCCGGCGGCACCATCGCCCCGACGAGCCAGAGGACCATAAATGGCGTCGCCAGTAATGCCAGCCATTCCCACTCCGCCGGGGCAGCGAGCCATTCCCGCGCAGTTGATCCGAAATCCCGCCCCCACAATGCCGCGACTCCCATCAACCAGCCGACTGCCAGCATCGCGACCGCAGTTCCGAAGTTCAGCCATCCGATCAACCCCAGCCCGAGCGCCGAAAGGGCCATGCCCCCAAGCCCCAAACCGGCCGCAGTCACAATGTGCAGGATGCCCGGCGCATTACCCCCCTCTCCGCCCATCACGCGCAGCGCCAGCAGGCCAACCCCCGTCGCAGCGCCAAGCCAGAGCAGCATCACCCCGCCGTCCACGATCAGGCGATATAGCACCACCGCCCATGCCGGCCCGCAGTACGCCAGCGCGCCCACCACCGGCAGCAGCACAATCAATACGAGCAGCGAGCCGCGACTGGAAAATCGCCATGGCCCCCCCGGCCCGGCCGCGTTGACGGTCGGTGCCTTCGCGCGGCGATGGTCGAGGATCTTTGCCATAAGCCAGAAATGGACCGCTAATTCAACGACTTACATCTGATCGCGCGCATAATCCCGACCCTCGCTGGCGACCGCGCCAAGGCGGTTCGTGAATGATTTTGAATGGTTTTGAATGGTTTTTCGACATGCTTAAGGCATATATTTGACATCATTGTCTCGTGTCGCAGAGGACTCGCTGCTCGCCTGCACCCTCCCCGCAATGAGGCCGCGCAGCTTCTTTCCAAGACGACGTACTTAAGACGGCACATTGCGGCCTCGGCGACATGCCAGCCCCAGAAACGCTCCAAGACGCTGGCGATGATGAAATGAAGGACGGTCATGCCAGTCCATCCGGCTTCGGCAATCCCCGATGCTCCTCACCGGGGCTGGCCGCCCCCTCTTCCCGCTCGTCGCCCGCCCCCAGCAGGAACAGCTTGTCCAGCGCATGGAGGTACTGGGTGGCCGGCGTGTGCGCGCCGCCTGACTCGCGGAGCACCTGCACGGGGTCGTGCAGGAGTTTGTTGACGATGCGCCGCGCCAAATCCTCCAAATGCGCCTTCTCCCCTTCCTGGATGTTGGGCAGCTTGTTGAGCGTCCGCGCCAGCTCATCCTGCGCGATTTGGTGGTATCTGCTATAGAGGCGATGGATGGCGGGGCCCAGCTCGCGCTGGCGGTTCCAAGCGGCGAACTCCCCCACCTGCCGCGTCACGATCGCGTTGGCCGCGGCCACGGCGTCCTTGCGCTGCGACTGCGTCGTCGCCACCACCTGTTGCAGGTCGTCGAGGTTGTAGAGGTAGACGTTATCGATCTCCCCCACCGCCGGCTCCACGTCGCGCGGGACGGCGATGTCGATCAAAAACAATGGCCGGTACCGGCGCTGTCGACGGATGGTCTCGAACAGCCGTCGGGTGATGATCGGGTGCGGCGCGCCGGTCGAAGATACGACAATATCTGCGGCCACCAGATGCGCCGCGAGCTTATCAAAACCGACCGCCTGCCCCTGGAATTTGTCCGCGAGCCCCTGCGCCTTCAGTGCGTCACGGTTGCACACCAGCAACTGCCCGACCGAAAGGCCGACGAACCCCTGCAGCACGAGCTGCGACATTTTCCCCGCGCCGATCGACAGGACGGTCTTGTCGCGGAAGTGCTCGAAGATGTTGCGGGCGTAATCGACCGCCACGCTCGCGACGCTAAGGCGGCCCTCGTTCAAGGCCGTCTCGTGCATGACCTGCTTGCCGACGGCAATGGCCCGTTGGAAGAGCGGATTGAGCAAGGCTCCTGCCGCGGATGCCTGGCACGCCGCTTCGTACGCCTCGCGCACCTGCCCGAGAATCTGCGTTTCGCCGAGCACCATCGAGTCCAGCGAAGCCGTAACCTTGAACAGGTGATCCACCACCAGTTCGTTGGCCTTCTGGTACAGATGATCCTGAAATGAAGCGGCGGGCACCTGATGGAATTCGGCGAGGAACTCCACCATCTCTTCAACGCGCGGGTGGCCGTGGGCTTGCCGGGCGATGTAGAGCTCGACCCGGTTGCAGGTGGAGAGCACAACCGCCTCGCACCCCGGGAACCGCCGGGCGAAGGAGGCGAGCGCCTCCCCCCGCTGCTTCACGCCGAACGCGAGCTTCTCGCGCACCTCCAGCGGCGCGGTCGTGTGATTCAGTCCCAGAAGGAGCAAACGTTGCATCGTTCAACCATCAACACGAGTGAAATCCGAATTCCGAATCCCCGAAACCCGAATCAAATCCCAAATCCGAAGGCGGAATCCACGCAGGAACACGAATGCATGAGCACGAATGCACACGAATGAATGAAGACTTCTTATTCGTGCCCATTCGTGTTCATTCGTGGCTCTCCCGGTTTGGGAATTCGGATTTCGTCATTCGGTTTCATTCGGGTTTCGGGGATTCGGATTTCGGATTTATCTATATTTATCTATCTTGTCGGCATAAATTGCACCGCCACGAAGGTACCGATCATCAGCATGAAGCCGAGCACGCTCAGGAACGCCATGCGCTTGCCGCGGAAGGCGGGGTTGATTGGGGAATGCAACACCAGCGCGTACACCACCCACGCGATGAAGGTCAGCCACACCTTCGCGTTGCGATACCACTCGGGTCCGAGGCTGTTGCGGCCATGGGGCTCCAGCACGCGCACCAGGCCCGTCACCAGGCCCACCGTCAGCAGCGCGAACCCGAGCGTCACGAAAACCAGCGTCAGGTGCTCGAGCCGCTCGAGGCTGCCGAAGCCCTGGCCGGGCACGAGCCGCTTGCTGCGCAGTCGGCGGTTGACGTAGAGGTAGAGCCCGCCCACCGACCCGGCGATGGCGAAGAGCACAAATCCGCCAAAGCTCGCCGTGACGTGGACGAGGCTCCAGGTGGTGTCCAGATAAGCGTGCGGTTTGGTGCGGCCGAACACTGCCGCGAGTATCAGCAGTAGCACGACGATCGGCATGATGAACCAATCGAGCCCGCGCAGCGGATGGGAGCGCTGGATGTAGGCGACGAAGAGCGTGAGAAGAAAGGCAAGCGAGACGAGCGCTTCGAAGTTGTCTTCCAGCGGACGCCATGTGCCGCGGGAGATGCCGTGCCAGGCCAGCACGCCCGCACAAAGAAGCACCCCGGCGCACACGCAGACTTTGGAGAAGACGCGGAGCGCTTCGCTCCGACGGCCGCCGGGCTCGCCGCGCGAAGGGGCCAGGCGCTCGGCTCGGAGGCGGAGCAGCGACATGCCCCCGCCTACGACGAAGGCGAAGATCGCCGCGAAGACCAGCGCGAGTTGACCGGCGGAAGGAATGTCAGGCATGTTTCAATTCCGGGTATCGCTCCATCAGCCAGTTCCGCAGGGCGTCGGTCCCACCAGCCTCCAGCACATTTAAGGCGTCATCGCAGGCCAAATCCCGAAAGACCCGCGCCCGCCGATCCCTCGGCAGCGCCGACCCGCGCACCATCGGCCGCAGCTCCCGCATGGCATCGGCCATCCTTACAAAACGCTCATCGAGATTTTCCGCCACATGGTCCCGAATAGCCGCGGCGAGCGCCGCGCTGCCCGCGGAGACTGTTACAATTACCGCCCCGCGCTCGAATTTCGCCGGCGTGACGAAGTCGCCGGGCTCGGCGTCGTCAGCATCGGCCCGGTTCACGAGTATTCCGCGTTCGCGTGCATCCCGCACCACGGCGTCGTTTACATCGTTGCGATCCGTCGCCGCGAAAACCAGCCCGGCGTCCTGGAGGTGGCGGGCGGCGTACTCCTCGATAATACGTTCCACTCCTTGGGGCGGCTCAGTTGGAAACTCCGGCGCGATGCACCGGACGCGCCCCGCCCCCGCCGCGATCAGCCCGCCCGCCTTCCGCGCCGCGACCGCGCCTCCGCCCACGATGACGACCAATCGGCGGCTGACGTCGAGCAGGATGGGGTAAGCGTGGGGCACGAACCGATTGATTCTAACGCGGCAGTGGGAGGCGGTCTATTCGCCCGCCGCGGTATCATGGCGCGGAGTGTGGCCGATCTTTGTGGCAAGGGTTTTCAACCCGTGACTGCCGTGTGGCACAGCCGCCCCCGGATGTGATTCCGCCCTATAGGCGGAAGAAGTAAGCCACTGCCGAGGCGGCTGTGCTACATGTGTTCCGAAGTACCGGAAGCATGGGTTGAAAACCCTTGCCACAAGAGACGGCCACACTCATTACACAGGTGTTCCGCATCAAGGCGGAGCGCTACCCCGAGTGCGGAACCGCTGGCCCCTAAAATGAGTGCGCTCATGCTTGTGGTGCAGCCTTTCAGGCAGCATTTGTAGGCCCAAAGCCTGTAACACAATTCACGAATCGCGCACGGCTCTCGGCCTTTCCTCGCGCTGCCATCCCGATTGCGCAGGAGCGGCGCGATGCAACGGCTTGCCCGAGCGACCCATGCACTGTCGTTCTTTGTTACAAGTTTCATTATTTGACTTTTGTAACACGATGCGTCTACGGTTGGTCGCGTCAGCACGTTCGGAAGGAGTAAGACTCAGCACTTTTGGAAGGAGTAAGACAATGAGCAACCCCAAGAGTGAATCGGCCCTCGGCGGCCAATTCACATTCCCCGGTACGTCACTGACGGTCCGACGGATAGGCTACGGCGCGATGCAGCTCGCCGGGCCTGGTGTCTTTGGGCCACCCAAGGACCCGGACGGCGCAGTCGCCGTCCTCCGCGAGGCCGTCGCGGCCGGTGTAAACCACATCGACACCGCCGACTTCTACGGCCCGCACGTGACCAACCAGATTATCCGCCAAGCCCTGCACCCGTACCCGCCAGAACTGTTAATCGTCACGAAGCTGGGGGCCCGCCGCCCGGCGGATGGGTCATGGCAGTCGGCCATCTCGCCAAAGGACCTGACAGACGGAGTCCATGACAATCTCCGGAACTTGGGCCTGGACGCGCTCGACATCGTCAACTATCGCGCGATGGGGTCGATCCACGGTCCCAAGGAGGGGTCAATCGCCGAGCAGGTGACGGTATTGGCCGACCTGCGGCGCAAGGGGCTGATCCGCCACGTCGGCCTGAGCAACGTGACGGCAGCGCAGGTGGCCGAGGCGCAGGTGATCACGGACGTCGTGTGCGTGCAGAACAACTACAACCTCGCCCATCGCGAGGACGATGCGCTGATCGACGACCTGGCCCGACAAGGGATCGCGTACGTTCCGTTCTTCCCGCTCGGCGGATTCACACCGTTGCAATCTTCGACGCTGAACGATGTAGCCGCCGTGCTCGGGGCCACGCCAATGCAGGTCGCGCTGACATGGCTGTTGCACCGCTCGCCCAACGTCCTATTGATCCCCGGCACCTCATCGCTCGCCCACCTCCGTGAGAACCTGGCCGCCGGGCAGTTGACGCTTTCGCCGGAAATCCGGGCGGAGTTGGACGGGATCGCCGCGGCCGCGGAGGCAAATCGCGGATGAGAGGATACCGCCTTCCTGCGGCGACGCCCCTTTCTCCCTCCCCGCGAGTACCGGAGGAGGAATTGAAGAGCGGCGACAACGCCGCCGGACAGTTAAGACCCCATAGGTATGAGCAACCCAAGGAGATTGTCATGCGTGTGTTCCTGACAGGAGCAACGGGCTTCATTGGCTCGGCGATCGTGCCCGAGTTACTTTCGGCGGGGCACAAGGTGATCGGACTGGCGCGAAGCGCCGCCGCCGTCGCGGCTTTGGCGCGGTTGGGGATCGAAGCGCATCGGGGCGAGTTGTCGGACCCCGACAGCCTTGCCGCGTGCGCCCGGGCCAGCGAAGGCGTGATCCACACGGCGTTCAACCACGACTGGGCCACGACCACGCGAGAGGCCGCC
>JAQGHP010000211.1 GCA_028288775.1 Phycisphaerales bacterium
AACGCGCCCCGCAAGCGGGGCGGCTAAACGGTAGAGGCCGGACGGGCTTTGGGAGCGCGAAACGCAGTAAAAATCATTCCGTTGTGCAAAGCCGATTTGATCGATCGAAAGGCCTTTCGTTTGGGCGGTGATGCGGGTGCCCTTCGATCGTCGGAACGCCGTTGCAAATATCGGGATTGATGACGATGCGGCTCATGGCAGCGCCCCTGGCGGGCACTTGCATCGGAGCCGTTGCATGCAGCTTGAGCGCAAAACCCCACTAATTCTTGTGTTAAACGCAATGTCGCAGTGTGACATGCGGCATGTTTACTTTAACACCTGACGGCGAAGGGAGTTGAGGCGAAGATTTAGCATGAATCTGCCATGATTCTTCGAAATGTGAGACAAAGTGAGACAAGGTGGGACATCGCCGCTGGGTCCTTGGCGAAGGCACATCGGCAGGCGGCGGCGGGGTTGAAAATCCCCGCGGCAGCCGGGCTGGTGGCGGCGGCGCTGTCATCCTTGGGGCTTTGCCCGCAACCGCCGAGCGTTAGGGCGGCGGCGAAGAATGCCGGGCGAGTGGCGGGCAGTTAGAATACGGTGCTTTTCCCACCGGGCGGTTTGCCGGGGCCGGCGGGCCGGCCAAATGCCCCTTGGCTTCCTCCGCGCCGTCGCCCGGAATCTCGGAGAGCCAGCCCCACGTGCGCGTTGCCGTCGCGGCGTCGCCCTTCTTTGTCGCGTTCGTCGCGGCTTCGTGGGCTTCGCTCGCTGACATCGCGCCCGGGGCGTGCCGCACGTGTTCACGCACTCGCTCCACCTCCGTGGCGTTCAGCAGCGTGCCGGTGGTCCCGGACGCCATCAGGTTCGTGCGGTTCTGCCGGTGGGAAAGCCCCATCGCGTGGCCCAGCTCGTGCGCCGTGACGCGCGGGATCGGCTCGTCGATTCCGCCCTCCACCGTGCGCAGTGACGCCGTCTCCTGCACGAATGCCGTGCCGTCTCCGACGAACACGCCGTTCACCGCGAAACGGTGAATGTAGTAGACGTGCATCCCGGCAAAGTCGCGGCTCGCTTGCGGCCGCAGCAGCTTGTACAGCTCGAGCGCGTCCGGGCCGGATTTCTCGAGCGCCATGCGAAATTCGTCCTTGTGTGCCGCGGCTTCGTGGACGATGGATTCGAGCCCCAGGTGAACGCCCGCCTGGTGCCAGATGCCGTTGGCCTTGCCGATGATGCGGACGACGTCGGCATCGGTCAGTTTGCAATCAATGTCCGGCAGGTCGTCCGCCGATAGGATGTGGATGCGCAATGGCACGATGATGAACTGGTCGTACGCCGGGGGCTCGGTCACATCGGGAGAGCGCTCGTCGGCGGGGGCGGGGGAGGCACAAAGGGCACAGAGACCACCAAGAGCACAGAGGAGAAGCCAACAGCGGATGGGGAGGGATTTGGGCATGTTCAGCCTGTTTTACGGCCTTGTTTCGCAGCCTCGGAGGGGCTAAGAAGCGCCCGATCGGCGGGTGCGTTGGTCGTATGCTACGCGTGCGGGTCGTGCGGCGCGGACCTCCGGTCCGACCGGGCCGACACGGCCCGGCTCTGAATGCAACTTGCCTGCCCACACCTCTCGATCATCGGACGACTGTTGGGAATCCAGCATTTCTTACGCCCCTCCGGGCTGATTGGTTGCTTTTGCTATTTCCCACGGCTCGCGCCATGGGCTAAGGTCTTTCGCCCCGCCGGGGCTGAGCGGGAACGAAGAGGTGGCGATTTCTGCTATGCATGTATCTCCGCCATCATCTGCCGCCACTTCTTCATTGAATGCCCCAAGTGCTCGCGGCTGGGGCCTTTGATACCGTAACCCTGCAAGCCGACGCGGCCGTGGTAGCCGACTTTTTGCAGCAGCAAGAGGAACGCCGCGACGTCGTAATCCCCCTGATCCAGCGGCACGATCGCGTTGCCCGCGAGGCCGTTGATGCTCACGAGAAACAGATGCGGCAAAGCCTCTTTCAGCAGTTCCTCCTGCGTCCGTTGCTGCTTTACCCACTTCCAATGCACGAGGTTGAAATTCGCGCCCACGTTTTTGCGGCCCGATGCCTTTGCCAGCCGCACGCCGTCGTCCACGCGCTCGGCCCAGGCGCCGGTGTGCGGGTAGATGGACACGACGGGGCCGGTGTCGCCGCATAAATCGGACACGCGATTTACGAGTGCCAAACCTTCCCCGTCGCCGGCCGGGTCCGATTGCTTGAACTTCTTGCTTTGCAGCGCCATTTCGATCCGCGTGGGCCGGCCCTTCAGGAGCTTGATTGTGTCGGGGAGTTTGGGATCGAATGGGTTTTCGATGAAAGGGGAGGTGTACACCGCCGTGAGCTCCAGAGTGGCCTTGTCGAGCAATTCGAGCAGGTGCGGGAGTTGCTCGTGGTTGAGCGAGTAATCGATTCCCGAAAACCCCAGATCTTTGGCGAGCTTGACCTTGTCCTCGAGGGTCGCCACGTCGGGGCCGACGAGGCCGGTGTCCATCACGTAAAAGGGAAAGGCGGCATGAGGCCCGGCGGGCGCGGAGTCGTCTGCGGACGACACGCGTGTCCCAAGGGCGGCGCAGGCGATCGCCGCGAAGGAGGAGGCGACGAAATCGCGTCGGGTGAGGTTCGAGTGCATAGCCGTAGTACCCCCGGCACGCGACGGCGCTGTGGAATCGACC
>JAQGHP010000484.1 GCA_028288775.1 Phycisphaerales bacterium
GCGTGACGAGCTTGCAGGCTTCGTCTTGAAACGCGATCGAATAATGCTTCTGCCGTGCCATAACGCGGACTCCTTGGCCGGCATTCTGCCAGCCCTTCGCCGCGCCCACCATTCGTGGGGAAGGTCATTGACCTTGGCGTCCTTGGCTCCTTGGCGTTCTTCGCGCTTCGTATTTCCTTTTTTTCTTCTTCGCGTCCGCCTTCGCGCCCTTCGCGGCTTCGCGGTTTTCCGCACCGCGGCTTTGGCTGTGAGAGACCGACCAATTCGGCTACCATCCTGCCTCCAACTTTTAGAAGGAGAACCCGCGCCATGATCCCAGCTCACCTTTTTGTTCTTAGTGCTGCGTTGCTCTGTGTCTCCGCGTCCGTCGAATGTTTCGCCGCGGACGCGCCGGCGGCACCGCAGACGCGGACGCCGCAGTTTGAGCGGGTTTACATCGGGACGTACACGGGGCCCAAGAGCAAGGGCATCTATTTGACGCAGCTCGATCTTGTCACGGGCAAGCTGAGCGAGCCGCAGCTTGCGGGGGAGACGGAGAACCCGTCGTGGGTGACGCTTACGCGGGACGGGCGGTTTTTGTACGCCGCGAATGAATCCGGGGCGGCCATCAAGGACGGCGCGATCACGGCGTTTTCCGTCGGCGCGGACGGCATGCTGCTCGCGCTCAACCAACAGCCCCCCGGCGGCGGCGGACCGTGCGAGGTGAACGTGGATGATGCGGGAAAGAACCTCCTCGTCGCCAACTACGGCAGCGGCGCAGTCGCCCTGCTCCCCGTGGGCGATGATGGCAAGCTCTCGCCCCCCGCCTCCATCCATCAGCACGCGGGCGCGGTGGCGGACCCCAAGCGCCAGGGCGGGCCGCACGCGCACTGCATTGAGATTGACCCGACCGGCCGCTTCGCACTGTCGTGCGATCTCGGGCTCGACAAGGTGTTCGTCTACAAGATCGACGGGGACAAGCACCAGCTTGTATTGAACGATCCGCCGTTCGGCGTGTTGTCGCCGCGGTCGGGGCCGCGGCATCTCGCGTTCCACTCGGGCGGACGGTTCGCGTATGTGATCAATGAAATCGCGCTATCGGTCACCGCCTTTTCCTGGGACGCGCAGCGCGGCGCGCTCGCCGAGATCCAGTCGATCTCGACGCTCCCCAAGGACGCCCCGCCGGGCGAGGGGAGCACCGCCGAGATCGCGGTACACCCGTCCGGCAAATTCCTCTATGGATCGAATCGAGGGAATGACACGATCGCCGTGTTCACGATCGACGAGCAGACCGGCAAGCTTACCGCCGCCGGCCACACCCCCAGCGGCGGCAAGACGCCCCGCGGCTTCGCCATCGACCCGACCGGCGCATTCCTTGTCGCGGGCAACCAGGGCTCGGACAATCTTGTGGTCTTCCGCATCGACCAAAAGACCGGCGCGCTCACGCCCACGGGCGGCACCGCGAGCCTGGGCGCGCCGGTGTGCGTGAAGTTTGTGACGCCGGGGCGATGAGCGGGGTTTGCCGCGGAGACGCGCAGAATCGAATGCGTGTCGCCACAGATGAACACAGATGAACACAGATGGACACAGATGGACACAGATAAGGGTGGGCGTCCATTGTGATAAGTCTTCCGTTATAATCCGCGCCGCATGCTCAATGATCTTCCGACGCCTTGCATCGTGATCGACGCCGCCGTGGTCGCGCGCAATCTGAGGCGCATGGCGACGTACGCCAAATCGCACGGCCTGGCGGTCCGCCCGCATACCAAGACGCACAAATCCACGCTTCTCGGGCGCATGCAGCTCGAACACGGGGCGATCGGTCTTACCGTCGCCAAGGTGGGCGAGGCGGAAGTGATGGCGTCCATCACGGATGACATACTCATGGCCTACCCGGCGGTGGACCCGCAGCGGTGCGCCCGGCTCGCGCAGCTCGCTCGGTCGAAGACGGTACGCGTGGGGATCGATTCGACGATCGCGGCGGACGCGCTGGCCGCCGCTGCGCGGAGCGCGGGCGCGACCGTGGGCATTCTGGTGGACCTTGACGTCGGCCATCATCGCACGGGCGTGCAATCTGCCGGGGAGGCGCTGGCGCTTGCGCAACATATCGACCGCTCCAAGGGCCTGCGCCTCGACGGCGTGATGTTTTTCCCCGGCCACATCGCCTCGCCGCCCGCGTCGCAGGCCCCCGCCCTCACGGCCGTCGGCGCGAAGCTCGAAGAGGTGTTGTCGCTTTGGCGCAGGAGCGGCCTCGAAGCCCGCGTCGTTTCCGGCGGCTCGACGCCGACGGCGTATCAATCGCACCTCGTCGGGCACCTCACGGAAATCCGGCCCGGCACGTACGTCTACAACGACATGAACTGCGTCCGCGGGCAATGCGCCGCGCTCGAAGATTGTGCGGCCAGAATTTTGGCGACAGTCGTCAGTACCGCCGTTCCCGGGCAGGTTGTGCTCGACGCCGGGAGCAAAACGCTCACCAGTGACCGTTGCGGCCCCGCCCCGGATTCCGGCCATGGCCATGTTCTCGAATATCCTCAAGCCAAGATCACGAAGCTCAGTGAAGAGCACGCGCAGGTGGACGTAACCGCGTGCGACCGTGCGCCGAAGGTGGGCGAGCGCGTCACGGTCATTCCCAACCACATTTGCCCCTGCGTGAATTTGCAGGACCAGGTGTGGTGGAAGGAAGAAGGCTCGCCGCCGCGGGCCATTATGGTGGAGGCGCGGGGGAAGGTGTTTTGATACGGAAGGACTGAGGACTGAGTGCTGAGGACTGAGCGGCGGGAGTTGTCCTGACCCACTCATTCCTCAGTCCTCAGCACTCAGTCCTATGACCCATGCCCCGACCCATCTTCGACGCCCATCTCGACCTCGCCTGGAGCGCAGTCTGCTTCAACCGCGACCTCACGCTCAGCGTCGAGGAGATCCGCCGGCGCGAGCAAGACATGACGGATGAGCCCGCCCGCGGCGGTAACACGCTCACGCTCCCCGAGTTACAGAAAGCCGGCGTCCGCGTTTGCGTCGCCACCCTCCTCGCCCGCGGCGGGCCGGAGCAGAAGTGGCAGGCGGGCTATAAAAGAAGCGATCTCGATTGGGCCAACCAAACCCACGCCTACGCCGCGGCCCACGCGCAGCTCGCGTATTACCGCATGCTGGAGAAGCAGGGGCACGTTTGCATTCTTCGCACCGCGCGGGATCTTGCCGCCCATTGGGACTTGGGTGTTGACGCGAGATCGGGGGCGAGGACTGAGGACTCAGGACTGAGGACTGAGTTCAGAGCGAGCCCGGCTGCACCGCAAAATTTGCGTCCCACTGCGTCCGCACTCAGTCCTCAGTCCTCAGGCCTCAGGCCTAATCCTCCCCTCGGAATCATCCTCAGCATGGAAGGCGCCGATCCGATCGTCTCGCCCGATCAGGTGCAGGAATGGTGGGACCTGGGCCTGCGCGCCGTCGGCCCAGCGCACTACGGGCGCGGGCATTACGCGTACGGCACCGCGGTCTCCGGTCCGTTAAGCCCGGCAGGGTTCGAGCTTCTTCGGGAGTTTGAGCGCGTAGGAATGATCCTCGACGCCACGCACCTGTGCGACGAGAGCATGGCACAGGCACTCGACGCCTTTGGCGGAAAGGTACTCGCCAGCCATCACAATTGCCGGGCGTTGGTGCCGGGAGATCGGCAGCTTACGGACGAGCAGATCAGGCGATTGATCGATCGCGGCGCGGTGATCGGCGCGGCGCTGGACGCGTGGATGCTTCATCCGAACTGGATCCGCGGCGAGACCAAGCCGGAGGTGGTCGGGCTGAGCGCGGTCGCCGACCACATCGATCACGTCTGCCAGATCGCAGGGAACGTGCGGCATTCCGCGATCGGCAGCGATTTGGACGGCGGATTTGGGATCGAACAGACGCCGCGGGATTTGAACACGATCGCGGATTTGCAAAAGCTCGCGGGGATCCTTGGCGTGCGCGGCTACAGCGAAGCGGACATCGACCTGATCTTCCACGGCAACTGGCTGCGGTTTTTCCGGGACGCGCTTCCCGCTTAAGATGCGATCCACGAAGGGCACGAATGGGGACACGAATGAACACGAAAAATTAGCAAAAGTATGTGAGGGGGTAACTCTTCCCTGGCATGGGCGGGCCGTGGCTCGACTGAGCTCGCCGAAGTCCCGTGCCACGAAAATGGCCTGCATGCCCCCAACAATCTCTTCGTGTTCATTCGTGTCCCCATTCGTGCCCTTCGTGGACCTCTCTGGGAGAATTAAATTTATGACACCCGACCAAAAACTCGAATCCCTCGGCTACTCGCTTTCCAAGACGCTTTCGCGCGGGGCGATTTATCAGCCGGTGGTGATCGACGGAACCACCGCGTACGTTTCCGGCTGCGTGCCGTTTGATGGGGACAAGAACCTCGTCAGCAAGGGGAAGGTGCCTTCACAAGTGCCGCTGGAGGCGGCGCAAAAGGCCGCGGCTCTTTGTGCCGCGAACGTCATGCGGCTGCTTCGGCAGGAGCTGGGGTCACTAGAGCGCGTCGAGCGCATTCTGAAGATCACCGGCTTCGTGAACAGCGACCCCGATTTCGCCGAGCAGCACCTGGTCATCAACGGCGCGTCGCAATTGTTCCTCGACGTCTTCGGCGACGCAGGCTGGCACGCCCGCAGCGCCATCGGTATGGCGGCGCTGCCGCTGGGGGCAAGCGTGGAGGTGGAGGCGATTGTGAAGTTGAAGGCGTCTTGAAGGCGGCGGGCAAAGGGTGGGCCGCATTATGGATTGGAAGCCGACACAAGAACAACGAAACGCCATCTCCGAGAAATCGGCGATACCCATGTTCTTGGGGTCCGTATTTGTGGTCATTTCGTTGATTGTGCTGGCTGCCGACGCCTATTCAGTTCGGCAACTCGAG
>JAQGHP010000513.1 GCA_028288775.1 Phycisphaerales bacterium
CACAGGTGGGGGAGGAAGTGAAGGGGCCGTTCGACAAGGAGCCGTGGAAGCTGTACCGCGTGGAATTGCCCGGGTAAGGGCGACCGCGGCCGGTTACGTCTGCTCTCTTTTCACATCACATGCTGCCCAACAAAGTGTCGAACTGCTTGAGCGTTTTGAGATCGCAATACGCCTCGTCGAAAGCCCGGCGGGCGCTTTGGCGCAATCGGGCGTGAGCGGAACCGTCGGACATCCAGCTTCGAATCGTTTCCACCAGTTCCCGCGCATCGCTCGGGCGCAGGCTCGCGCCGCAGGCGAAGCGCGCAATCGCCTCATCGACGTTGCCGCCGGCCGGCCCGACGTAAAGGATCGGCAGCCCCATCGCGAGATTCGCGTGCAGTTTGCTGGGGCTCATCACGCCGAGCATGGGATTCTCCAGCGTGATCAGCGCGCAGTCGGCGGTGCGCATGAGTTCGGGGGTTTGCTCCTTCGACACGTAATCGCGCAGCTCAATGTTCCCCAGCCCCAGTCGCTGCCTTTCCGCGGCGATCCATGGCCGCAGCGCTCCGCCGCCCACGAAGAGAAAATTAACCGGGTCATTTCGCAGCGCCCGAGCGGCCTCGATCATCGTGGCGAATTCGTGGCCGTATCCGGCGTTGCCAAGATACAGGATCGTGAACTTCGCGCCCGGGGCGCGGGGCGGCGGGGAATCATGGCATGGCCCGGCGGGAAACATCGCCGCCCGCTCCCAGTTGGGGATGACAGCATAAGCCGAGTCACCGCCGGGAGGCGTGTATTGCGACGATAGCAATTGCCTCATCGCCCTGTCCAGACAAACGACGCGGTCGGTCCGGCGGAACAGCGCCCGGTTCACCGCCCGCATCATCCGGGCCATCAGTCCGCCGGTACGCACGAGGCCCGACCGCTCCACCGCCTCGGGGTAGCAGTCCATGTTCCAGAGGACGAGCTTCGTGCGGGGGTGCAGGAACTTGTGCAGCGCTCCGGCGAGGGCGATGAAGGGGGGAGTGGTCAGCGCGATAATCACGTCCTGCCGGGGCAGCGTCGCGGCGCGCCAGAACGCGGGAAGGTAGAAGGTCGCCCAGTCGAGGAATCGACGGAGATTTGTCCGGCTGCCCAGCCTCGTGCTCAAGACCCGGCACACCCGCACCGCACCGTCCGCCCGTGCGGCGTCTACTGCCGTGACATACCCCGTGCGGCTCGTGATGACCGTAACTTCATCGCCTTGCGCGGCACGGTGCTCGGCGAGCGAGGCGCATAGGTGCGCGGTGGGGCTGATATCCGGCGTGTAGAACTGGTTGATGAGGGTCAGTCGCATGGTGCGAGGAAGTGGGATGGGCCGAGGTTTGGGTGCGATGTTTGGCTTCGCCTCGTGGGACCCGGAAACGGACGATTAAGATTAGGATTAGGATTAAGATTAAGATAGGAGCGCGTGGAGGTGCGCCTCAGAGCGCGATCTTAATCTTAATCCTAATCTTAATCGTCTGTTTCCAAGCTCCCCGGCTAACCAGACGCTCGCCACGCTACTCCTCTTCCTCCCCCTCCGCCGCTGCCCGATGCTCGGGCTCGGCGAGCCGTTGTTTTTCCATGAGGATTCCCACGAGCTGGGCCAGCGCGGTGATTTTCTGGTCCTGCACGCTCACGATCGTCAACAGCTCGAAGACGATCAGGAATAGGAAAACACTGACGCAGATGAGGGCGAAGGTGGTGTACTGGATGTTGAGGCGGGCGGCCATCCACCCCAGGGCGTCCGGCCAGAAGGCCAGGCCCAGGAACGGCAGGCCGATGATCACGAACAGCAGCGCGTACCGCTCCTTGAGCTTATACGTGCGCAGGCGGCGAACCGCCAGCACCAGGAGGATCCCACCGAAGGCCACCAGAAACAGGCTCCGGAAGATAGTCATCTTTGGCGTACTCGTCGTTGAGCGGCTGACCGACCTTGCCCGTCGGCCACGGCTCGCGCACCACGTCCAGCAACAGGCAGACGGCCACTTTAATCATGTAGAACACGCCGCGCATCGGGCTGATGCTGCTGCGGCCCGTCCGCCGATGCCGCATTTTGACCGGAAGCTCGGTGATCTGGTAGCCCGCGCGCTTGAGCAGCAGCACGACTTCCGGCTCCGGGTAATCCTCCGGGTACCAGTGGGCGAACGCCCGGATCACCCGCCGATTGGCCGCGCGAAACCCGCTGGTGCAATCGGTCATGTACAAGCCGCAGAGCGTGCGGATGAGCGCCCGCAACATCCACGCGCCCAGCTTCCGCACCGGCGACTGCCGATACCCGCTGGGCTCGAGAAAGCGCGAGCCGACGACCAGATCAGAGTGGCCCTCTTGCAGATGCTCGACGAGCCTTCGCACTTCGCTGGGCCGGTGCTGCCCGTCGCCATCAACTTGCACGGCGATCTCGTAGCCGTGGAGAGCGGCGTAACGATAGCCCGTCTGCATCGCCCCGCCGATGCCCAGGTTGAAGGGGAGGCTGACGACCGGCACGTCGGAGGGCACCTGCCGCACGGTGTCGTCGGTGGACCCGTCGTCGATGACGATGACGTCGAAGTCCGGCAGTGCCCGGCGGAGCCGGTTCACCACTTTTCGCACCGACGCACCTTCATTGAACACCGGCACAATGGCCAGATATCGACGTGGCGGATCGCCGGGGTTGTCGTGTTTTCGCCTTCGTGGCATAGTTTCCGTCAGCGGCCCGATCTGTTGGCTCGCGCCCACTTTAGCAGGCTGGGCCGTAGAGGGGAAGTAATGAATTGGTCTGTGCCATGCCACCGAGGAGAATGTTCGGAGTTCGCGTCCCGATCTTCCCAAAAATCCCGACGGGCCTGCGCCATCCCGAAACATTCCGCAAAGGTCGTGGATGGGCGCACTGATTCATTCGAGCGGAAAAGTGGCATCTGGCAGCGCGCGATCCGTTACACTAAAATGCTCTCGGATTTGAGGTTGTCGGGCACGGGCGCACATTCAGAAAGGGGAAATCCATGGGTGAAGAGCTTCCCGCCGACGCGCAGGGCGCGATGATCGTCTTTGGAGCCAAGGCCATCCGACGCAAATGGGTGGACGGGCAATGGTACTTCTCCGTTGTGGACATTATCGCTGCCCTTACTGACAGTGATAATCCACGAGACTACTGGTCCCGCATGAAGCAGCGGGAGCAGGAGTCCAGTGGCATTGAGTTGTCGACACTTTGTCGACAACTGAAACTAACCTCCGCCGACGGCAAGGCTTACAAGACCGATTGCGTAAATACGGAATCCGCCTTCCGCGTTATTCAGTCTGTTCCCAGCCCCAAGGCGGAACCCTTCAAGCGCTGGCTGGCCGAGGTCGGCTATCAGCGCGTCCAGGAGATCGAGAACCCCGAATTGGCGCAACAGCGCATGCGCGAGTTGTACAAGCAGAAGGGCTATCCCGACGACTGGATCGAGAAGCGCGTCCGCGGCATCGCCGTCCGCGACGAGCTGACTGCCGAGTGGAAAAGACGCGGGATCGAGGAGCAGAAGGACTTCGCGATTTTGACCGCGGAAATCTCCAAGGCCACGTTCGGGCTCACCCCCGCCGACTACAAAAAGCTCAAAGGCCTCAAGCGGGAAAATCTGCGTGACCACATGTCGGACCTGGAGTTGATCTTCACGATGTTAGGGGAAGCCGCGACGACCGAAATCGCGCGGAACAAGGACGCCCAGGGCCTGGTCCACAATAAGCATGCCGCACACGAAGGCGGCGCGGTCGCGGGCAACGCGCGCCGCCAACTCGAAGCCAAGTCGGGCCGGAAGATCGTTACCGGGAACAACTACCTGGCTGAAAGGCCCACGCCAAAACTACCGCCCAAATCACAGTAGCCGAAGGCAACGGTTCCCACCGAAGAGCGGAGTCAACGACGCGCAAATATCGCCGCGTCCGCGTTACGGGACGGGGCGCTTGGCGGGGAGTGCGGGGATGTTTTGGAGTTCTTCCTTGGTGATGGCCTTGGGCGGCTCGTCCCAATCGCGGCGGAGCCAGACTTCGCTCCAGGTGGTTTCGCCGCCGATTTCGGCGTGATTGATATTGCGCACCGCCACGAACGAATCCTTCCTCACACAGACCCAGCGGGTGAGGACGGAAGGGTCGCTCGGGTCGCGCTCGTTGTACTTAAAGGTGTAGCCGCTGGTGTCGGCCTGGTAGTGGAGGCCGCGGACGAACAGGTGAACGTCATCGGGCCGCGCCGGCAGCACGTAGACCGGCGGCTCGGGCGGGGCGTGCGCGCAGCCGCCCATCGACGAGAGTAAAACCAGCGAAAGCAACCATCGATAATCGGGGCCCATGGCATACTGTCCTTCACAAAACCGCTTCGCCCTCACTGTACGAGAAGCGGCCCGGCTGTGCCATTGCAGGTCATCACGTCCCGTGGGCGTAACGGGGCCTTGGCGGGGCGGGGGCGGGGGAAGGCGCGGGGGCTTGGAGCAAGGGGAGGTCCACGGTGAAAGTCGAGCCTCGGGATTCGCCTTCGCTCTCCGCCCGGACGGATCCGCCGTGGAGTTCGACGAGATGGCGGACGATCGCCAGGCCCAACCCCAGCCCGCCCTGGCGGCGTGGCCTGGCGCGGTCGGCTTGCTCAAAACGCTCGAAAAGCAGTGGCAGGAATTCGCGCCGGATGCCCGCCCCCGTATCGCTTACCGTGAGCTTCGCGTGCGCGCCCTGGCGGGCAAGACGAATCGTCACCGATCCTCCCGCGGGCGTGAACTTGATCGCGTTGGCAGCCAGGTTCCATACCACCTGCTGCAGGCGTTCCTCGTCTCCCGACACCATGCCGGAGTCTTGAATTTCCGTTCGCAGTTCGACTCCTTTGGCCATGGCGGCGGGCCGCACGGTTTCGACCGCGGATTCGATGAATTGGGTTGCGTTCACCGGCCGCATTGTCAGCCGCAGACGGCCGGCGGTAATGCGGGAGACGTCGAGAAGGTCTTCGATCAACCTCGATTGCGACCTGGCGCTGCGCTCGATCGCATCGAGCGCTTCGCCAAGGTCTGCGTCCGTCGTGGTGTCGCGGCTCAGGCGCAGCACTTTGGCCCAGCCCAGGATGGCGGTGAGGGGCGTGCGCAGCTCATGTGAGACGGTTGCGAGGAAATCGTCCTTCGCGCGGTTCGCGGCCTCGGCACGGCGTTGCTCGGCCCGCGCGCGGGCCTGCGCGCGGTGGAGGCTCCCGCCCAGCGCGCTGATGAGCACTCCCTCGGTCAGGAACTGCAACAGGCGCAGCCAGTCGGGCCACGTGTGAAGGCTGAGCGTATGCCGCGGCGTCAGGAACAGAAGATCGCTCACTAACGCGGCAATGACGGTGGCGAGCAGGCCCGGGGCAAATCCGCCGTACCACGCCGCGAACATCACGACGGCGAAGAATCCCAGCGACGCCTCATCCTCGCGCGCCAAAGGCTGGATCAGCAGCTTGAGCGCCGCCGCCACCCCCACCGCGACGAGTGCCACCACGTACCGTCGCGGCCCACGGTCGTGCGGCAGCGGGGGAGGGCTACGACGGGAACTGATTACAGCCCGAAGGCGGCTGCGCAGCGCATGCATGGCCGACGCAAGCCTCTCTTTCCAGCGATGCCACACCGATTCTCCGCTCTTGTCCGAAGGATCCCTGGCAGGGTGGGGAGCCTGCACGGGCGGTTTGCCGAACGCCGCGCGCAGACGGTTGAGCGGCTTGAGCACCCAACGGTTGCCGAGAAGGCGGCGCTGGAGCTTGTGCTTTCCGGGAAAACTGGTGAGCGAAATGCCGATGACAATCAGAATGATCCCCGGCCCCGGTACGAGAGGCAGTGACATCAACACGCCCAGTATCGCCAGGGCGATACCCGCGACGTTTCGCACCACCAGCAGGACGGCGCGAAGCATGGGGTGGCGCTCGGGCCCAGCCGTGCGCTGGCCGGCGCGGAGGAAATAGTCCGCCGGCATCCGCACCGCCAGCACCGCCCCCGCGATCAGCAGCGCGAGTGTGACCGCGATGGAGATAACCGCCAGTAAGCCCGCGTGCTCGTGCAGCCAGCTCATCATGCCCGCCTCCGTTCAATTCCTGCGGCCCTATCCGTCTGCGCCGTATTGGCCTTGTTGTTGGCCAGCGAAACCCGGCGGGCTCTGTGGCGGGCCGCCAGGGAGGCCATCACGCCGACCGCCAAAATTCCGGCCACGACCAGCAGCAGCCACAGATTGTGCCGCGGGCCGACAGCCTCTTCGAGCCACTCGCCAGCGAGCATCTTTCCACCGATCACGGCCAGCACGGCGGCGAGCGCGGGCTTCAGGTAGGCGAAGGTCGCCATCATTCCCGCCAGCGCGAAGTAGAGCGACCGAAGGCCCAGAAGTGCGAAAGTGTTGCTCGTGAAAACGAGGAACGGGTCGGTCGTGATGGCGAATATGGCCGGGATCGAATCGACTGCGAAGATCACGTCCGTCGCCTCCACCGCGATAAGCGCCAGCGCCAGCGGGGTGAGCAGCCGACGGCCCTTCACCCGCGCGAGAAACCGCTGGCCGTGGAATTCGCCGGTGAAGGGGAACCACTTTCGGGCGAATTTTACGACCCAGCTTTTCCCCGGATCGGCGGGCTTTTCACCTGCGAAGAGCAGGCGGGCCGCGGTGATGAGGAGGAAGGCTCCGAAGGCGTAGAGCAGCCAGTGGTATCGGCCAACGAGCGCCGCGCCCGCGGCAATCATGACGCCGCGGAATGCCATCGCGCCAAAAATCCCCCAGAACAACACGCGGTGCTGGAAACGGTTTGGAATGGCCAGCGAGGCGAAGAGCAGCGCGATGACGAAGATGTTATCAACGCTCAGCGATTTCTCGACGAGGTAGCCGGTGAGATATTTGGCGACGGCGGATTTGCCGTCGTTGAGCATGCCGTCTGCGCCGTCCACAACGGCTCCGAGCCCGAGCCAGCGATATTCGTAGCCAAAATAAATGAACACGGAAAAGGCGATCGCCAGCGCGATCCACCCGGCGCTCCAGGCGAGCGCTTCCTTGAGGCCCACGGCGTGCGCCCTGCGGTTAAGCACGCCCAGATCCAGCGCCAGCAGCGTTCCGATCAAACTTAAAAAACCCAGCCACATCCAAAGCATTCCGTCTCCCGGTTGATGTGACAGTGATTCGATGCCGGCACGAGCGCCTTACTTCAAAAAGCGATCCATTTTTCTAATGGTCTCTGCGTTTGACGCCGTTAAGGTCGAACGATTGCCCACCCCCTTTTGGCTTGAGAAATGGAAGAGGCTGTGTTTTGCAACCAAGATTCTGGATGACGTGTTTGCGATCGGCGTGTGCGCTGGGACTGGTGGCGCTGGTCCTGGCCGCGCCGGCAGACGCGGGCCGGGCGGACGATGAGGACGGCGGCAACCTGCCGGGCGGGTCGGCGGTTGTACTACCGGGCGGGGCTCCGTTACGCGCCGTGCGTCACCTCGCGCGCTCGCGCCGAAGAAAAGAGCGATCATCGCCCGATGCCCGCCGCGAACCGACCCCGGCGACTTTCGACGCGGCGGCCGCGTACCTTCGCTGCCGCACCGCCCGCACCCTTCCGACTAAAGAAGCCGCCGCGGCGTGGGACGAGTTTTATGTTTGGGCGGACGATCGCATCCGGCGGTTCGCCGGGGCCCATCGGGCTCAAGGCGTCGACGTCGATGAATGCGCGCAGGAGGTGTGGGCCGATCTCACGGTGCGCTTGCAGAACTTCAAAACCGATCCCGCACGGGGGAGCTTTGGCTCCTGGCTGCATGCGGTGGTGCGGAACAAGTCGGCCGACCTTTCGCGCCGCCATGCGCGGCGGCCGACGGTCAGCCTGAATGGGCCGCAAGCGCAGGAGCCTGCCGATTTAAGGACCGACCCGGCGCGGCTTTGCGAGCGCCGCGCCGAGCGGGAGGCCGTCCGCGGGGCGATGGGCGAAATGAAATCGCGCTCATCCGAGCAGAGCTACTGCGTGCTCCATATGCGCTACATGGAAGGGAAGGCCGTCTCCGAAGTCGCCCTGGCCCTGGGCATGACGCCGGGGCAGGTTTGGACGCGCGAGCACCGAATCAAGCGGCGATTCCGGGAGTTGTATCAAACGGGACGCAACGTGTGACAACTCTAGTGGTCCACCCGGTCTAATCTGTTGGACAATTTCAGAGTCGGGCCGTGCCGGGCCGGTCGGAGCGAAGCTCCGTCTTTACTCCCTCTCCCTCGTACTCGGGGGAGAGGGGCGGGGTGAGGGGCCGAACGTGAAGTTGCGCCATTGGCACTGCAAGCGCAACTCGACGTTCCGCCCCTCACCCTATCCCTCTCCCCCGAGTACGAGGGAGAGGGGACCAGAGCGGGCCTGCGGCCCGACCGGGGCGACACGCCCCGGCTCTGAAAACTTGCGAGCATCTTAGGTTGGTCGGACTACGGGGTCTCGGCAGGCTTTCAGCCGCTCGCTTCCCCGATGTGCATCCACGGCTCTTCCATCCCTCTTTCGCGCATCGTCGCCTTTAGCTCGGCGAAGAGTTCCTGATAAATCCTGCGGAGGCGTTCTTCAAACGCCGCTTTCTCTTCGCCTACGGGGTCTTCGGTGATCGTGATGGGTTCACCATAGATGAGGCCGTAACGCACTCGGCGGAATGGGACCCAGGCGTAGGGGCGTTGGAAGCCCGGGGTGCCGACGACCACGCACGGGAGGATCGGGACGCCGGCCATTTTCGCGATCCGCGCAACGCCGGACTTGAGGGGGCCGCCGTTTAGGACGGACGTTTCTTCCGTGCGGACGTGGCCTTCGGGGAACAGCGCGACGACGCGGCCGCGGCGAAGGCGATCGAGAACCGTGCGGACGGTTGGGCTGTCGGGCTTCCAGCGGTCGAGCGGGAACGCGCCCATCTTTGTGAAGAACCACGCGGCGAGGGGGTGGCGGAAGACCTCCACGATGCTCACGAAATCGAGCACCCGCGGCGTCTTCCTGATCAGGCAGGCCACGTCGTAGGGGCTGAAGTGCGTTGCGGCCAGCAGATACGCGCCCTTGCGGCGGGCGCGGTCGCGGTGGAGCACCACCGGCGACGAGGTGAGCAACAAAGGTTGCGAACCTAGAAAAAAGACCAAATAGTAAAACCAGTCCTTCACGGCACGTCCGTTTCACAAAGCCCGAATTCCTTAAGCGCCTCCTGGTAGAGCGCCTGGAATTCCCGCGAGAGCTCCGCGGCCATCGCCTCGCGCGCGGCCCGGCGGTCGGGGTGATCCGGCTGCGGGTAAATCAGCCGCGGGCCGAAGGCGATCCAGAGGCTTCCGCGGCGATAGGGAATCCACGGGGGCACACAGTTTAGCTTGTCAGTGCCGAGCATGAGGCACGGGAGCACGGGCACCCCGGTGCGGTAGGAGAGGAGGCAGACGCCCTTCTTTATCGGAGCGCCGCGCAGGACCGATCGCATGCCCTTGGCGACCCCGCCCTCGGGGCAGATGCCCACGAACCCGCCATTGCGGAGGCGGCGGATGGCGGTGCGGAACATGCTGACCGGCACGCCAAACCGCCGACAGGGGATTGCGCGCATGGCGTTCAAGAACCAGCCGATCGGGCGGTATTTCCAGAACTCGATTCGGGCGACCCAGTCGATCGGCCGCTTACGCAGAGCCGTGCTCAGGAGGAACGGGTCGAGGTGGCTCAGGTGCGTGCAGGCGATGAGCAGCGGCCCGTCGCCCTCCACTGCCTCGCGGCGGATAATCCGGCAGCGCAGCGTCCAGAAGACAGTCACCCACCAGCAAAACTTCGTCACCAAGTTGTACGCGATCGAAGTCATCGCACCCGGCCCGTACTGGCATCCCGTGGCGCAGCAATCCCGTCGAGCGCCGCGGCCATTGCGGCCGCGGTGGGCTGCCAGCCGAAGCGGCCGACGCGCTGCGCACCGCGGCCCCGGAGCGTATCGCAATGCGCCGGGTCCAGCAACACGCGCTCGATGCGGGCGGTCAACGCGGCCACGTCGTCCACCGGGCAGAGGTCGGCTGCGTCGCCGCAGACCTCGGGCATGGCGCAGCAGTCACTAACGACGACGGGGGTGCCGAAGCTCATCGCCTCGACCATGGGGATGCCGAATGATTCGCACACGCTCATCAGCGCGAAGCAGCGGGCCTGGCGCATGACCGTGGCGACGCGGTCGTCACTCACCCGCCCTTCGATGATCACGTGGTCGGCTACGTTCAGGGATTGTGCGAGTTGCTTCAGGGTGTCGTCGAAGCCGTCGAAGGGCGCCCCGATGATGCGGTAAACGAGTTTTTCGAGGCCGGGGCGGGAGAGAAGCGCGGGAAGGGCCCGGACGATCAGATCCTGCCTCTTGTAGGCCGAGACGTTGCTGACCGTGACGATTTCCATGGGCCGGCCATCCATGGGCGGCAGGGCGGTTCGGGCACGCTCGATCCAGGCGTCGGGGACGCCGTTGTAGAACACCTCGCTGCGCCGGGGCGTGAGGCCCAGCCGGCCGCAGACGAGGTCACGGAGATAGGCGCTGGTCCAGCCGGTGCAGTCGGCGGCGCGAATCGCCCTCTTGTGCGCGCGGCGCTTAAGGAACGCGATGACCCGGTCCCTGGGCGAAGTCCAGGCCTCGGGGCGGTAGGGCCAGGGATCCTGGTTGTGGCACAAGACGGGCACGTCCAGCCCGGGAATGATCATGCCATTGAGCTGAAGGACGGCGTCGATTTTCTCGCGGCGGATCCACTCGAGCAGTCCGGCGCTCTCGTAGCGCGCGCGGGCGGCGCGCCCGCGGGTTTGCGGGGGGGCGAAGTGCAGGCGGCAGTTTTCAGGCAGGGCGTCGCCCCGCATCTGCTCGTGCAAGGGGTTGGATTGGGTAAGGGCGATCGTGAAAAGGGATTGGGGCCGCTCGATCGCGAGGTGACGCAGAACCTCGCGGCCCACGGTGTACCCGCCTCCGCTGCCGATGGAGAGTCCGTTGATGAGGATGTGGCGGGCGGGCGGCATGCGAACCTCGCGAAGGGACGGCCGTGCGATCGGGCCGGAACGTTCCTCGCTCCAAAGAATTCCCGGCGACGAGCTACGCCGCCCGTATCGCGTCAAGAATGCAAATGACCCCCAGCGCCCGGGCCCCGCGCCGCGGCCACGCCGGGCGCATCAGGAGCGGGGCCGGGCGCCTGCGCCGGATCGGCCGCGGGCGATTCGATCACCCGGCGCTTGACGCAGCGCGCCGGGTTGCCGACGACGACTTGATCCGGCGGCACATCCCGCACGACGGTCGCGCGGGCTCCAACGACCGAGCGGTCTCCCACGGTGACCCCAGGGCCCACGAATGCGTCGGCGGCGATCCAGCAGTCCGCGCCCACCGTGATCGGCGGGCGCAGCAGCGGGTAATCGAGGCTCGTGTAGTCGTGGGTGCCGGCGCACAGGTGGGCGTACTGGCTCATCGAGGACCGCGGCCCCATCCGGATCATGCCCAGCGAATACAGGATCGCGTCATCCCCCACCGACACGTCGTCGGCCAGGTCCAGATTCCACGGGACCTCGATCCGCACGGTCCGGCGGATGCGCACGTTGCGGCCGAGCTTCGCGCCGAACAGGCGCAGGAGCGCGGCACGCACGCCGTACCAGTTGTGGAACGTCATGCGGAACAGTACCCGGCTTGCGATGGCCCAGAGCAGCCGCCCGGCGGTTTCGCGCCGCGTCCAGACGCTCACGTTGCGCTTGGGCAGGGGGGGCCGCGCGGTCATGACTTTGACACCGGCAGGGCAAGCGTGTTCCAGACCGGGCGTTGCACCGGGCTTCTTTGGCCGGCGGGCACGGAGGCGTCGAAGAGTTCGTAGTTTGCCGCCCCAAAAAAAGCGGCGACTTTGTCGGCGTTCTGTTCGGAGACTTCGCAAAGGACCGCGGGCCGAACCTCGCCCAGCAACCGCCGCCCGCCGCCCAGTACGCGATCTTCGAGCCCTTCCACGTCAATCTTGACGACGCGGGGATGGGGGAAATGGTCGAGAAGCCAGTCGAGCGGAACGGTGGGGACGAGCTGGACATCGCGAAAGCCGCCGGCGGTGCCGTCGTTGGCGCGGTCGGGACTGAGACTGTTGGACGCCCGCCCCCGGGCGGCAACGTGGAGCTTGGCGACGCCCAGGGTCAAATCGACAGCGACGGGCAGGACGTGTACCGGGGCGCGCCCTCCGGCCGGCAGCGCCGAAGAACGCCGCAGCAAGCCCGCGAGCCACATGTCCGGCTCAACCGCCAGCACGCTTCCGGTCGGCCCGGCCACCGAAGCCGCAGCGAAGGAAAAAAGCCCGACGTTGGCGCCGATGTCCCAGACCGAATCCCCGCTGTGAACCAGTTCGGCGGCCGCGTCGAGCAGCATCGGGTCGGCGCCGTCAAGGCCCGGGCGCCAATAGCGCAGCCCCGCGTCGGGCGAGACGTACATGGCCGTGCCGTTGAAGCGCGACGGGAGGCGGCGCTTGAACACCAGCCCCCGGCTCACTCGTTCCAATGCTGATCGCGCCAGACCCATTTCTCTCCGATTCAGGCCGAAGGCGCCTGTTTCCAATTTTTCGCAGGCACGTCACTGAGTTGCCGGCTCTGCTGCTCATCCTCCCGCGCTTGTTTGAGCTCCCGATACTTGGCGACCGAGAGGAATTCGTACATCGCCAGCAGCCGGCAGAAGTGGAAGCCGACGCTCCCATCGAGAAAGCCCCTTTGCAGGACATAACTGTACAGGAAGCGCAGCGTAGGACGGAAGGGCAATGAGCGGGAGAGCTCTTTCATCCGCCTGCGCCACTTCAGCGAAGCGTTGTCGCCGACGGCGCGGCCGCGCTTGCCTTTGGCCCCTTCCATCTGCACCGCCGCCTCCCAACTGCTGTAGCGGTTGTGCTTTTCCACGAAGGTGGCGATGTCCGGGTAGGCCAGGTGGAGCATCTCCGCTTTGAGATAGCCGACCGGCCCCTGCACGACCACGTGCTCGTGAACTTCGTTGTCGCCGCTGCCCGTGTCCTCCACGTTGGTGAGGCGCTCGAATTCGCCAAGGCCTCGCCTAAGCAGGCGCAGGTTCCAACTGGGGTAATACCCGCAGTGACGAAGCCAGCGGCCCATGAAAATGAATCGGCGGTTGATGTAATATCCGACGTATTTGTCGCTGCGGATGGCGGCGGCGACGTCGGCCTCGACATCGGGCATGAGCCATTCATCGGCATCAACCATCAGAACCCAATCGTGCTTCATCGGGCAATGCTTCAGCGCCCAGTTGCGCTTCTTGGGCCACTGACCATTCCATGTGAAGTTCACGACTTTCGCGCCATAGGCGGCGGCAATTTTGGGCGTGTCGTCCGTCGAATTGGAATCGAGAATCACGACCTCGTCCGCCCAGGTCAGATGATCGAGGCAGCGGGGGAGATTTTTTGCCTCATTCAAGGCGGGGATGAGGATGGTTACGGGCACTTTCCCCGGCCGGCAGGAGGGTTCGCCCGCCGGCGTCGGCTCGGCGGCGCGGCCCGGAGGCGGGTCAAGCGGCAGCACGCTCACATTCTCCACGGCTTGATCCTCGTTGCGGTGAATATTCATTGACCCATGGCGTAATTGCGCCTTCCCCGCACCACCCGCGCCCGCCGCTATTTGGAGGGCATCGACGCGAGCAAGTATACTTGCGCCCCCGTGGGTTGGCCACTGGCGCGGGCGTCCCGCGGCGGCATGGGCCGTGGCCATGATTATCGGAACACTGCGTCTATCGATGTGGCCTGCGGGTTCGGGAATCCAAGTACCGGCGTTTTCCGAGATCTGAACCCCCGAGCCCTCAACCCTCTTTTCGCAGCCAGGAGCGCATGGCCGATTCATCCCCACGTTCCGCCCCTGCCGACCGCCCGGGCCGGGGCATTGTGGCGGCAGGGATTGTGGCGGCGTTGTTCCTCCTGGCCGCCATCGCGGCGATCCATTCGGGGCGTTCCCTCGAACGGGCTCAGGATGACCAGAACACCTACCATCTCCCCGCCATCCGCAATTTCCAGCGGCAGTGGCCCCACCTCGATTTCTCCGATTATCCCTCGGCGACCACTCCCGCCTATCACGTGATCATGGCGGCGGTGGGGCGAAGCCTCGGGGCCGGCACTCCGGCCCTGCGCATCCTGGGCGCGCTCTTCACCGGGGGACTGCTGGCGACCCTGGCCATGGCGGCGGCGCGGCGGGGCGGGATGGCCGCGGGGGTCGCGCTGGGCCTGCCGATGGTCTGTTCGATCTATGTGTTCTCCTCCGGCGCGTGGCTGCTTCCCGACAACGCGGGGTGGTGGGGCGTGTTGGGCGTGCTGCTGATCGCGCTGCGCACACGCGTGGACGCGTGGACTTTCGCGGGCGGCGGGTTGCTGCTGCTGCTCCTCGTTTTGACGCGGCAGATCCATCTCTGGGCCGCGGCCCCGCTGTGCGCCGCGGCGTGGCTGGGCGCGGGAACACCCGCCGGCGCAATGGCCGCCGATGCCCCCGCAGGCCGCGCCCGTCGGATGCTCGCGATGCTCGTGGCGATACTGCCGTCCGTGGCGGTCCTTGGTTGGCTGTTTCACCTGTGGCACGGGACTGTGCCGCCGCAACAACAGTCGTTGGTTGGCGGCGGGAACGCCGCCGCGCCGGCTGCCGCTCTTGCGGTCGCGGGCATGTTCGGCGTGTTCTACGCCGGGTTTCTTCCTTCCGGAGCGCTCAGTAAACCCGGCGGCCCGCGGCGATGGGCGGTCGCGGGCGCGGTGCTGGGGGCATTCGCCGGGGCTGTCCCGCTTACGACGTATGATTTTCCTGCCGGCCGATATTCGGGCATTTGGAACCTCGTGCTGCACGTGCCGACGATCCTGAACCGCTCGCCGTTGATCATCACGCTGGCGGGATTGGGCGGTGCGACGGTGGCGCTCTGGCTGGCCGCGCTGCCGCGGCGCGATCGGGCGGTGTGCGCGGTTGCCGCGGGCGCATTCCTCGTGGCGCAGTCCGCGGCCCACAACGCGTTTCAGCGGTACTACGAGCCGTTTATCCTGATTATCGCGGCCGTAACGGTCGTCCGGTTTCCGCCGCCCCGGGCACGATGGGCGCTTCTGGGACCGTTGCTGCTGGCGGTACTTCTAGGAAGCCTGACGGTGTGGACGATGGTGGGGAAGTAAAAAGTAAAAAGTAGAAAGTAAAAAGGCGAAAGTGGGGAAACCCGACTTCCCACTTGTGCCTTTTTACTTTCTACATTTTACTTCGTCCCTCCCTTCGCTTGACCGCCCCAAACGCCCTTGATAACGTCGCTTCCATACGGGGCGACGGCGGGCTTTCTGGCGGTTTCTTCATGAAAACAGTGATCCTGTGCGGCGGATTCGGGACGCGCATCCGCGACGTGGCCGAGGACATTCCCAAGCCGATGATCCCCGTCGGCGGGGTGCCCATCCTCTGGCACATCATGAAGTATTACACCATGTTCAATCACCGCCAGTTCGTCCTGTGCCTGGGGTACAAGGGGCGGACGATCAAGGACTTCTTCCTCAACTACGACGCGTACGTTAGCGATTTCACAATCAAGACCGGCGACAATCGCGGCATCGCCTTTCACGGCGTGCATCCCGAGACGGATTGGGAAGTGACCATGGCCGAGACGGGCCTCAAGGCCTACACCGGCGCGAGGGTCCGGCGGGTCGCCAGATACGTGGAGGGCGAAGACGACTTCTTCCTCACCTACGGCGACGGGGTGGGCGATATCGATTTAGACAAGCTGCTGGCGTTTCATCGGTCTCATAAGAAGATCCTCACCGTCACGGGAGTCCGCCCGCCGGGACGGTTCGGGGAATTGGAGCACTCGGATGACGGCCGGGTGACCGGGTTCAATGAGAAGCCGCAGGTGAGCGCGGGGCGTATATCGGCTGGGTTTTTCGTCTGCAGCAAGCGGATCTTCGATTACCTCGACGACCGCGAAGAGCTGGTGTTCGAGCAGGAGCCGATGCGGAAGCTGGTGTCCGATAACCAGCTGATGATGTACCGCCACGACGGCTTCTGGCACCCGATGGATACGTACCGCGATTACTCGTACCTCAATGGGCTGGTGGAGAACCGGGAGGCGCCTTGGATGCCTTGGTCAAAGAAGAGCTGAAGGCTTGCTTCTCCGGCAGAAAAGTCCTGGTGACGGGCGACAGCGGCTTC
>JAQGHP010000542.1 GCA_028288775.1 Phycisphaerales bacterium
GGGCGCCCAAGGAAACCGCCGCTCTATCCAACTGAGCTACGAGGGCGATTGTGTTCACGGTAGCACTCCCCGCGGGGGGGATCAAGCGGGAAGGGGGAGGGTTTGGGCTGAAGAAAAATATCCGGTCACGCCGGGTACGAGCTGAAAGCGAGGCCCCGGATTCGATGGCCGAGAATCCGTCCCTCGAAGAATCCGGGGCCTCGCTGTCGCTCGTACCTGGCGTGCATGAATAGACACGGTCCCGTTCGGCTTCCCTCACCGCAGGCAGCACCCGACTCTGTGCACTCTTCCTCTGGCTCCAAGTCCTCCCCCCGACTCTGCACTCTGAATTCTGCACTTCCAAGTCCTGTAGGGTGGGCGTACTCGCCCACCGTTGGACGCGCGAGCACGAACCGGTGGGCGAGTACGCCCACCCTACACGGTGACCGGCTTCGGACTCCTGCCCCCTCCCCCGCCTCACCACTCTGCATTCTGCACTTTGCACTCGTCACTTCGCCCGTCATTCCTTCTCCACCATCGGGGACCAATGCACGCGGCTGGCGCCTAGCACCGTTCCTGTCGCGAAGGCGATGTCCACCTGGGCGATTTGATAATCGGTGATCGCGGAGATTTCTGACGACTGAGCGTCCGCCAGGCGCGTTTGTGCGTCGAGCACGTCCGTGCTGGTGCGCAGGCCCAGGTTGAACTGGCGGATCTCCACGTCCGTTACGCGGGCGGCCAGTTCCACGCGCTTGTGGGCGGCGAGGATGCGCTGCCAATCGGTCTCCAAAGTGTCCGCGGCGTTGAATACCTCCTGACGAATTTGCGCGGTCTGCTGCTCCTTTGTCGCCAACTGCTGCAAACGGCTGAGCAGCGCCCGGCGGAGCTGGCTGTGGGCGGCCTCGTTGCCGATGGGAATTTGCAGCGACAGGCCGATCTGGTGGCTGTCGTACTGCTTGTTGAGCACTTGGTCGAACGTCTCGTGGACTGAGCCGCTGAAGCCGCTGTGGCTGTAGGTGTACTGCACGGCCAATAGCGGGAGCATCGCGTTGTGGGCGATGCGGATGTTCGCCGCCTCCTGCACGATCTGGAGTTCCACTTCCAGCATCTCCATGCGCTGGGACAGCGCGGCGCGGGCGAGCTTTTGGGGGTCGAGCGAATAGGCGACGGCGCTGGGGCGCGTGCCGGGGATCAGGCGGGTCGGCCCGCCCAGCGGGACGTCCGGGCGGTTGAGGATGCGCTTGAGGTCGCGCTCCTTCGTGCGCACGTCGTTCTCGGCGAGGATGATCGCCTCGACCTGGTCGGCGACGCCCGACTCCGCGCGGACGACGTCGGGCTCGGCGATGGTCCCCGCCCGCACCTGCCGCCGGGCGCGGTCGAGCTGCGTCTGGGCGAGGTCGAACTGTTTCCTTCTCACTTCCAGCAGCGCCCGGCTGGCGAAGAGATTCCAGTATGCGCGGTCGGCGTCCGCCAGCACGCGCGTCACGGTGAGCTTCGTGCGCGCCTGCGACTGCTCGTACTGGTAGAACGCGATGCGGATGCCCTGCGCGTTCACGTCGAAGCCGAACCCGCGCAGCAGCGGCTGGTTGAGCGAGATGCTGGGCGTGTAGGTGTAGGAGGGGTTCAGCGATGGGGGCTCGCCGCTCTGGTTGATGATTTGGAAGGGGTTGTCCACGCGGAACGTGCCGCCGGTGCGGAGGGGGATTTGCAGGCCCGCGTCCGGGACCACCTCGTATTGCGTGAACGCAGGGACCCCGAGGCCGGGAGTGCTGCCGGGCAGCCCGGGCGAGCGGCTTTGGGCATAGTTGACGTTCGCGTTGAACATCGCCTCGAACGCCGCCTCCTACTCGGTGACGGATGTCTGCGCGATGGAGGGATTGAAGAGTTCGACCTGGAGATCGAGGTTGTTGTGCAGCGCCGCCAGCCGACATTCCTCGATGGAAAGGATAAGAATCGGCGGCGGATTCACCTCCGCGGGCATCGCGGCCGGCTGGGTGGTCGCGGGGCGGTTGGCGGCAAACTCGTGCAAATCGGTCGGATCGATGTCCCGCACCCGGTGCTCGGGGATGACCGTTTCCCCGGTGCCGCCGGTGCCGAAGTGGTCGATGCAGCCGGCGAGCAGCGGCAAAAGACCAACCACTGAGGACACGGAGAGCACAGAGAAGAGACGGATTAGAGCGTGCTTCGAAAGGAGATGTTCGTGAAGCGTATCCATCGCGCATCGGCCGCGCGCTTTCCTGGCGTTTCCTAATTTGTCGTGTTGGCGTTCATTCATGCTCTTCTCTGTGCTCTCTTTGTCTCCGTGGTGAGTCTTCAGCGGGAATGCGGGGCGGCGGGGAGATCATTCATGGCGCAGCGCCTCGATGGGGTTCAACAATGCGGCCTTGATGGCGGGGAACAATCCGAAGACCAGCCCCACCGTCGCGGCGAAGCCGAAGGACAGCGCTACGGCCCAGCCCGGGATGGTGGCTTTGGACAATTGGGCTTGCGGAAAGCTCTTGAGGATCGCGGTGATGCCTTCCCCGCCAAGAAGGCCGACGAATCCGCCCAGCAGGCACAGCACCAGCGCCTCGACGAGAAACTGCAGCAGGATCGCCATGAACTGCGCGCCCACCGCCTTGCGCAGCCCGATCTCGCGCGTGCGCTCCGAGACGCTGACGAGCATGATGTTCATGATCCCCACGCCGCCCACGAGCAGCGAAATCCCCACGATTCCCGCGGCGACCATCGTCATGGCGGTCGCGATGCTCTTGAACTGGTCCACGTACTTTTGCACCGCCTCAATGCGGAAGTTGTCGGGCTTCTCCACGCCGAGCCTGCGCCGGTTGCGGACGAAGAAGCGGATCTCCTCGCGCGCCTCGTCCGACAGCTCGGGCGAGCGGCACGCGGCGACGATGTGCAGGTTTTGCGACGCGTCGTACGCGGTGTTGAAGGGCACCAGCACCTCCGAGTCGCTGCGCCCCCCGCCGAACATCGACGACTCGGCGCGCGACTCGACGACGCCGACGACAATATAGCGGCGGTCGCCGATCATGACGTCCTGGCCGGTGGGGTCGGCGTCGAGGCCGAGCTTCTGCTGGGCGGTGAGGTTGATGAGGCAGACCGCGCGGGAATCGGTGTTGTCGATCAGCGAGAAGGGTCGGCCCATGGTCACGGTGCGGTTCTCGGTCTGGTGCCAGGAGGGCTCGATGCCGGTGATCTCGACGTTCTGGTCGGAGCGTGTGCCGTGGCTGATGCTGCGCTGGAAATCGCACACGCGGGTGAAGCGCGCGACCGAGGGGCAGTGCTCGAGCAGGCCGTCGAAATCGTGGGGGCGGAAGCGCAGGTCCGCCCAGCGGTAGACCTGCCGTCGGCCCGTGTCGGGGGGGTAGGGGAGGATGAAAATCTTGTTGGTGCCGAACGACTCGAACTCCGACAGCACGTTCTGCTTGAGGCCCGTGAGCGCCGCGACGACTGCGGTCACGGAAGCCACGCCGATGATGATGCCGACGGTCGTGAGCATGGAGCGGATCTTGTTGGCCCAGATCTGCCCGAGCGCCAGGACGATGCTTTGGTAGAGGAGCAGGAGCGGGATGAGGATCGGGCGCAACAGCCGCAGCGTGGCGCTGTTCCTGGCGCGGCGCACGGGCGGGGCGGCCGGCGTGTCCGCGGCCGGCGCGGCGAAGGGGACTGCCTCCCGCGTGGATTCGTAGAGCGGGTCCTGTTCGATCGGCAGGTCCGACTGCACGCGGCCGTCTTTCATGCGGACCACGCGCTTCGCGTGCCGGGCGACGTCCGGCTCGTGCGTGACCATGATGATCGTCTGCCCCTGGCGGTGCAGCTCGGCGAAGAGCGCGAGAATCTCATCACTGGTGCGGCTATCGAGATTTCCAGTGGGTTCGTCCGCCAGCAGAATCGCCGGGCGGGCGACGAGCGCGCGGGCGATGGCGACGCGCTGCTTTTGTCCGCCGGAAAGCTGGTTGGGGCGGTGGCGCATACGGTCGCCGAGGCCGACGCGGCGCAAGGCTTCCTTCGCCCGCGTCCGCCGACCCCACCAACCGGCCTTCGAATAAATCAGCGGCAGCTCGACGTTCTTCAGCGCCGTCAAACGCGGAAGCAGCTCGAAGCTTTGGAAGACGAAACCGATCCGCTCGTTGCGCACGTTCGCCAGAGACCTGGCAGAGAGGGCGGTCGTCAGCGTGCCGTCCAGCTCGTACGTCCCGGCGGTCGGGCGGTCGAGGCAGCCGAGGATGTTCATCAGCGTGCTCTTGCCCGACCCGCTGGTGCCCATGATGGCGACGTACTCGTTCTCGCCTACTTCGAGCGACGCGCCGTCGAGCGCGCGGATGTGCTCTTCCCCGACGCGGTAGTGCTTGGTGATGTTTTCGAGGCGGATGACCATGAACAACTATTGCGGTCTAGTGATAGTGGGCCAGTTTGAGAAGACGGGTGCCGCAGACGTTATCGTGACACGGGCGTCCCGCCCGTGCATGGTGTAACGGAAGAATATTTATTATGGAGGGCGGGTTATGCCCTATCCCGCCGCCGGCACGGGCGGGACGCCCGTGTCACGAATCAGCTGTCATTATTGAAGAGCCGGCGCAGTGGACGGAGCGGTCGCCGGCGGACTTGACGGGCGCGTCGTGCTCTTTGCCGGCTCGGCTTTCACATCCTGCCCGTCGGTCAATGTCTCCAGCACCTTGTATGGACCGGCGATTACTTCATCCCCCTGCTTCAGGCCGGACTTCACAAGCGTGTGGGTCTCGTCGCTGGGCCCGACGGTCACGGGGGTCAGGACCGCTTTGCCGTTGACGTGGCGGAAGACCACCGTGGCGATCGACTTGGCGGCGTCCGCCTCGGGCTTGGCGCGGGCCTCGGGCGAGAGGGTGTCCATCGCCCGGCCCAGCACCGATTGGCTGGGGACTCTGATCCCGGTTTGGCGCCGCGTCTCGATGTCGGCGTCCGCGGAAAGGCCCGTGGGAATGCGCAAGCCCTTGATGTCGAGGCGGATCTTGGCCTCGAAATACCGTCCGCCGTCCTGGGCGGCGCTGCGGGCGCTGGTGCTGGTTTCATCGGCCCGGCTGAGGGCGACGGATTCGACGGTGCCTTCGAAAGTTTTGTCCGCAAAGCCCTGGATGCGGATGGTCGCCCGCTGGTCTTTTTTCACCTGGGCCACGCTGCTCTCGTCCACCCGCGCGACCATCAGCATCTGCGAGAGGTCGGAGACTTCCATGATCGTGGTGCCAGGGCTGCTCTGGATGCCGGGGACGACCATCTCGCCGACTTCGGCTTTCAGGCGCGTGACGACACCGTCGATGGGGGAAGTGATGACGGTGTAGCTGAGGTCCCCCTTCGCTTTCTCGATGTCCGCCGCCGCGGCGTCGAGCTGGTGACGCATGACGGTCAGATTCTCCTTGTCGGCCAGCAGCGTAAATTTCGAGGCGTCGAGCTGGGCGCGGAGGCCGTCCACCTTGGTTTGCGCGGTGTCCACGACGGACTGGCTCACGTCCTTCGTGTCGAGCAGGCCAAGCTGGCGTTTAAGATCGCGCTCGGCGTCGTCGAGGTTTGCCCGGGCGGCGATGATCTGCGCGTTGCTCGAGGCGATATGCTGCTGGTCCACCGCAATCCCGGCTTCCTGAGCGTCCTTGCGGGCCGTGGCCGAGCGGAGGGCGGCTTCCAAATCGCGGGCGTCGAGCCTAACGAGCAGCGACGGCGTCTTCTTCGACGCGGGATCGCCCTTGGTGACCGCGTCGCCCTCCTTGTATGGCAATTCAAGTATTGAAGCAGAAACCCGCGCGCTGACCGAAACTTTGGTCCGCGGCTGAATTTCGCCGGGCGCGCTGATGATCTCCACCAGATCTCCGTCGCTCGCCGCCTCGACGCGCACGGGCGTGGCCAGCGTCGCGGAACTGAGCGCGCTGCGCATCTTCATCCCGACGGCCGCCACGCCGCCGACGATGACGACCAACCCGACGCCCAGCATCAGCAAGAGTTTCATCGCGGTTCGCCCGAAAGTGACTGCCCAACGCCAGAAGGGTAGACGGAGCCGACGACACTTCCTTTCAGCCGCCGTTGAAAGGGAGGATCAGAATTTAATACGCGCCAAGGGAGGTGACGGTTGCACTTCGCGCGATCGATTCGATTTGCCGCGCCGGAGCGGGTACTCGGTCGTGCAAGACCGTTGAAGTCAAAATGCAAAGTGCAAAATGCAAAAGTCTCAATGCGGAGCGGCACGAGGGTGGACCTTCGGTCCGACCGCTACGCGGTGAGGACAATCCGCCTTATTTCATTTTGGCTTTTGCATTTTGCACTTCTGACTTCGATGAGCGCACTCCAACCGCGCGAGCGCATACACCCCGTTCACACAGCGGGAGGAGTCAGGAGTCTCTCCGCGGTGGAGATCAGCTTGTCCATCTTCACCGGCTTGTTGAAGTATTCGCTGACGCCCAGGCTCTCGGCGTACATCTTGTGGCGGGCGCCTTGGTTGCCCGTGATCATGATGACGTAAGGTTTGCCGTCGCGCGGCTTGCGGGCCTTGATCTTTTCCAGAACCAGGAACCCGCTACGGCCGGGCAGCATCATGTCCAGCACGACGAGGTCGGGGTGGTTCTTCTCGGCCAGCTCGACGGCCTTGTTGCCGTTGCTGGCGGTTTCGATGGTTGCACCGGTCGGCTCGAAAGCCGCCTGCATGCTGGTGAGGATGTCGCCGTCGTCGTCGACCAGAAGGATGCGCTTGTCTTTGAGATTTTCGCTCATGGTGTCTCCCGGGGTGTGCCGCGGCAAAGGGTCAGTCTGAGTCTGCCCAACCCGTATGTCAAGAAGAATCGTGCCCGCGTCCGATAACCGCCTTATGTCCCCCTCGTCCCCCATTATAGTCCTCGATAGCGGTCTGGGCGGACTTACCGTCGTGGGGGCGCTGCGCAAGGTATTGCCCGGCGAAGACATCGTGTACTTTGGCGACACCGCCCGACTGCCCTATGGGTCAAAAACAGCCGCGACGGTTACCGGTTTCGTCCAGCAGATTATCGCCTACCTTCGCCCACATGATCCCAAGCACGTGGTGATCGCCTGCAACACCGCCACGGCGTTGTCGTTGCCCGCGGTGCGGGCGGCGTTTCCCGGGCTGACCATCAGCGGGGTCATCGAGCCGGGCGCAAAGGCCGCGACTGCTGCGGCCGGCACCAAGCAGGTGCCCACCATCGCCATCCTCGCGACCGAGGCAACCATTCGTTCCAAGGCGTACGAGCGCGCGGTGCATCGCCGGCGGCTGCACGCCCGCATGCTGCTGCGGCCGGCGCCGTTGCTAGTGCCGATCATCGAGGAAGGCCGCGGCCCTGCCGACCCGCTCGTTAAGCTCGCCCTCCAGCAATACCTCGAGCCGCTGCTCAAGCACCATATGGACGTGCTCGTGCTCGGCTGCACGCACTACCCGGTCTACAAGGAGCTTATCTCGAAGATCGTCGGGAAAGCCGTGCGTGTGATTGACTCCGGCGAGCAGTGCGCCGATGATGTCGCGCGCCGGCTTAAGGCCGCCGGGCTCTTGAATGGGCCGCCGGCTTCCGACGCACAGGCTGGCGACGCCCCCGTCCCCACGGGCGGCCTCCGGTGCTTCGTGACGGACGACCCGGTACGCTTCCAGCGGCTCGCCCCCCGCTTCCTGGGTGTCGAGATCGACAAGCCCGAATGGGTCGCCCCGGACGAACTCTACGGCCCCGCCCCCACCGGCGGCGTCCGCCTGAGCGTGCCGGCGTAACGAAAGACCGCTCCTCGCGCGGATCCAGTGCGTACGAGCCCAACCGTTTAGCCGCCCCGCTTGCGGGGCGCGTTTCGCGCCAGCGAAAGAAAAACGCCCCGCAAGCGGGGCGGCTAAACAAAGGCTCGATTCGCATGGGTTTTCGTGCAAGAGGCTGAAAACAGGAGTTCTGATGCGATCTGTCCCCTCCCTCCTGCGGCGTATTGCCGCCGGGCTGTTGTGCTCCACGTTCCTGCTCGCCGGCGCGCAAGGCTGCGCCTCATCTTCCTCCAACAATGACGCAGACCGCGCCGCCCGCGCCCAGAGAGAGGGCAACCCCGCGGCCGCCCACCGACAAGATCTGCCGTACTACAACGACGCCTACAACGACGCCGAAGAGGATTCGGGCAACATCGTCCTGCGCGGGCTGGCGATGGCCGGGTCGGGGATCTATTCGGCTGGGGCGCTGGCCATCGACGTGCCGGTTCGCGGAATCGCATGGCTCAACGGCGACCGCCCCGGTGCCGCGGCCCGGCTGATGGAGGACCCCGCCTCCCCCGACAACCGCCGCACCGGAATGAACAAGCTCGCCGACACGGATTTCATCCAGGTCGCATCGTTCCGTAAGCGTTGCCGCGAGGTCGCCCAGTACGACAAGGACGCGAGCGTGCGCGCCACCGCCCTCCGCACTTCCAACCGCGCCCGTGATTCAAAGGCGACCCCGGTCTTCATCAAGTCGCTGGAAGACCCCAACGAATGGGTGCGCCTCGAGGCGGCCAAGGCGCTGGTGAACGTCCCCGACGTGGAAGCCGCGGCCCCTTTGAGCAAGATTTTGGGCAACCGTGAAGAAAACCGCGACGTGCGCATCGCCGCCGCGGATGCCCTCAAGCACTACCGCACCCTCGCGGCCGTTCGCGCGCTGACGTCTGCACTGAACGAGCGCGAATTCGGCATTTCCTGGCAGGCCCGCAACAGCCTCAAATATCTCACCGCCCGCGACTACGGTTTCGACGAAAGCGCGTGGCTGGCCTACTTCACCGGGCCGGAAAAGCCGCTGGGCTGAGCCGCTTCCTTCGGCGGTTTGGGCTCGCAAACAAACATTTCAAATATCCACATCCCCGCCGGGGGAATACGGAACCGCAGGGCGAGCCTCTCCAACGTTCGCGCCATAGCCAATGTCGGCCATCGCAGGGCGCGGGCCAGCTTTGGGGACGAGAGTTCCATGAGCAGGTTCTCTGATGCGAAGTGGTGCGACATGGACATGCACGCCTCGCGTCCGACGATTCGAAACTTTTCCGCCACCAATCCCTGTATCTCGTCCGGTGCGAAGGGCATTTCCTTGGGCGAAGGCCCGTGCGGCTCAATGCCCGCGGGCCGTTTTGCGAGCAGTTCGCGCGTGGATTGTTCCTGTGCTTTGGGACGTCGGTTCAGCGGCCCGAGCCCCGCCGCGAGGCCGCAGCGCTTTGCCAGCCAGAACAGCAGGCGGACGAGCGCCTTTTGCAATGTGTGCTGCCGCTGTCCGAAGGGATATTGCACCGGCTCGAAGATCACCAGCCGCCCGCCGACATCGAGGATGTGCCGGGCGGTGTCGAGCACGTTTTGGATTTCGCAGACGCTCAGGTGGTGCAGAAACGCGTGGAGGATGACGACGTCGAAGCGATCGGTGCGGCCGGCGAGTTCCGCGGCGCTGCACACCTCGAACACCACGCGGTCGGCGACCCCCGATTCCGCCGCGAGCTTGCCGGCGCGGGCGATCTGTGCGGGCGAGAAGTCGATCCCCACCACCCGCCGGGCCCCCATTTTCCCCAGCAGGACGGCGAGCCATCCCATGCCGCAACCGAGGTCCGCGATCCTTCCGCCGGGCGGGGTCAGTTCGACAATCCGCCGTACGTAGTGACCGCGGAGATACCGCTGGATCGCGGGCGTCTGTACCCAGGCGAATTGCTCCTCGATCCCAGAGAACTTTTCCCACCACGCGAGTTCCGCCGCGTCGATCTCGGGCGTCGAGTCGAGCGGGCGCGCGTACGGTGTGGCAGGTGTCTGCGTTTCCATGCGTTTCTCAGTTCCCCGTCAGTCGAATTCTCCGGGCCTCACTCATCCCCGGGCGTCGCCCACGCCCGCGGCCCGGCGGAGCGGGTCGAGGGCCAAGCGGACCAGCGGCCATTCCGCGATCAATACCACAACGCCCAGGACGACCGAGCACACCACCGCCGCGGGCAACCACGTCAGCCCGCAGCGTGACACGAGCAAGTGCCCGGAGAGTGCGACGACGGCGGAAACGAGCAAGGGCATGCGGATGGCGGCGAACCAACTGAACGGCATCACCCGCCGTCGTACCCACACGATGGCAATCGCGACCACTGCCTCGGCGGCGATGGTCGTCGCCACCGCGCCCCATGCCCCGAACTTCGGGATCGCGAAAAGGTTCAGCAGGAGGTTCGTCCCCGCACCTGCCACCGTGATCCACAGGACGGAGGACTGGCGGTTCCACGCCACCAGCGGCTGGCCGTAGCCGATGTTGAAGAAGATCAGCGAAAGGTTCAATGCGAGCCACTGAAAGAGCGGGCCGCTTTCCTTGAACTGCGGTCCGTAGACCGCCGGGGCGGCGGCGCGGCCGAACGCCCAGCCCAGTGCCGCCAGCGGGAAACCGATCCACGCCAAGGCGCGGAGCAGTTCGCGCGAGGTCTTCGCGGCCTGCTCCGGATGACCGGCGGCCCGCGTCAGCGCGGGGAAGTACGCCCCCAGCAGCGCGGAGCTGAACACCGTCGGCACGAGCATCATTCCGTACGCTGTGGCGTAGTGCCCCACCGCCGTGGAGTCGCGGACGATGCCGAGGATGATTGCATCCGAGTTGTAATACAGGAGAATCGCAATCGACGAGAGCCCCAGCGGCACCGCCTGCTTGAGCAGCCACCCCGTCCCCTTCAGCGAGAACGCCAGATCCTTCCACCGTAGGAGCCCGATGTGCGTCACGTACCAGAGGAGGAACGCCTGCTGGGCGATGCGGATCGGATAGACGTAGACGACGTACCGCACCAGGTGGTCGGGGCTATGCACGAGCCAGAAGAGGCCGCCGACCGTTGCGAGGCTCGCGAGGATGTCCACAAGCGACGCGACCGTCATACGCTCGTGCGCGCTCAGCAGCCACGCGAGGTTGAACGGCAACAATAGCAACGTCAGCGATTGCAGGACCAGCAGCACGCTGATTTCGTGCCCGCGCGGCTCGAACGCGGCGATGGCCGCGACCACCAGCACGGATGCGAGGCCCAGCAGTAACTGCAAGAGGAACAGCAGCGCGATGTAGCGCGGGGCCTGGGTGGTGTCGCGGGCGACCTCGCGGCGGGCGATCGTCTCGACGCCGGGGTTGGCGGCGAGCGAAAAATACGAGACCACCGCCCCCGCCCAATTCAGCTCGCCCATCTTCGCCGCGCCGAACACCCGCCGCACGTACACCCCGGCGAACAAGCTGAGGATGCGGACGAGAATCGAGGCGGCGCTGAGGCTCAGGAAGTTCCGCGCGATCAGGCGACGGCTGCGCGCGGGCGCTGCCGGGGCAACGGGAATCGGCGGCACCGGGACGTCGGCCGCGGCGCTCCCCTGCGGCCCGGGCTCGGGGAGCGTCGGGGATATCGGCGGATCGGGAAGTGCCATCTTCACACGTGCTCCACCGGCGGGTTGAAGACGAGCCCCCGGAAGATCCAGCCGAGCACCTTTGCCGGCGCACGGCCGGTCAGCACAAGCTTGGTGTTGTAGTAGCACAGGGAGGCGACGCGGAAAGCCCGCTGGAAAATCGAGCCGCCGCCGTGCCGGGCGATCAGCAGGGAGTTGCGCACCCCGAAACAGTATTTCACCGCCTCGGCCGGGGGGACGCGCTCGAAGAAGGCGTTTTTGTTCGCGGGAGTCTTATGCACAACGATGCTGTCCAGCACCCCATAGCACTTGAAATCGCGGGCGATGCGGGCGGTGAACTCCACGTCATCGCCCCAGAGGAACATGTCGCGCAACGGTAGCCCTGCCTTGGCCACCGCCGGGCGGCTGGCCAACAGCGACACGAACGATGA